>JAFWUY010000107.1 GCA_017524035.1 Lachnospiraceae bacterium
TCTTTCCATGAGGTTATCCATGGATTCTATGAGCCTTGTGGTATAGACTCTCTCGTTCTGGATCTGGATCAGGTATGCATACTGCTCAAGTCTGGAGGTATCCGCTCCGGGACTTTCGGTCTCGGGATCCTGAAGGATGGCATCCATCTTGAGTGTTACGGTCAGCTCCGCGTTTTCCGCATCAAGCTCGACAGCCTCTACCCTGTCCTGTTCGAGATCTTCAAGGAATTCGGTATATTCCTTGGTCTGGGTCGAGCCGTTTCCGCCGAACACCATGTTGTAGAAAAGAAAGATCACAACGACGGTACACAGTGCGGCGAGGATCATCATCCACGAATTGTTCCTGCCGCCCGTAGGTCTCTTGTTATTCTGGTTCTGCTGATTGTTTTCCAAAGTAAAAATCTCCGTGCCGCTATGCCGCGACAGCCTTAAAACACTGTAATTACACTATTTTCTTACTATAACATACCGTGAATTACAAGTAAAAATCCCTTAAAGAAGATTAACAAAGCCTTAAGGAATCATTACTTTATACGAAATCCTTACCCCTTTCGTACTCGGGCGTGCAGGTGAGTCTGATGCCAAGCTTGCGGTAAACGTTCTCGTCAACCCTTGAAAGGATAACGGAGGAATGTGCCTCTGCGCCTTTGAGTCCGGGAAGGCTCTCAAGTGCCGCCTTTGCAAGAGGGTTGGTCGATGCGGAGCTCGAAAGCGCGATGAGCATCTCGTCGGTATGAAGTCTGGGGTTATGTGCTCCCATATAGCTTGTCTTGAGGGTCTGAATGGGAAGAAGGGTCTCTTCGCTCATTACCTTGACCTCGTGAGGTATGCCCGCAAGTACCTTGATGGTATTGAGGAGCGCGGACGCAGCGGCTCCGAGAAGGGGATTGGTACGTCCCGTTACGATCTGTCCGTCCGGAAGCTCGATCGCAGCGGCGGGGGTTCCGCTCTCAGCAGCCCTTTCAAGTGCGGCGCCGGCTACCTTTCTGTCCTCGGGAGTAATGCCTGCCTGCTTTAAAAGAAGTTCCTGCTTGAAGAGCTCAGCCTTGGGAGCATCACCCTTCTTGACGGCAACGGCGGATGTGTAATATCTTCTCAGGATCTCCTGGCATGAAGCCTCATGGCATACTTCATCATCGGTGATCGCATTGCCCGCCATGTTGACACCCATGTCAGTGGGGCTCTTGTAAGGGCACTCACCGAATATCGCATCGAAAAGAGCGGTAAGAACGGGGAAGATTTCAACATCACGGTTATAGTTAACGGTAGTCTCGCCGTAAGCTTCGAGATGAAAAGGGTCGATCATGTTGACATCGTCGAGGTCTGCGGTTGCGGCTTCATATGCGATGTTGACGGGGTGGCGAAGGGGAAGGTTCCAGATGGGGAAGGTCTCGAACTTCGCATAACCCGCATTTACGCCTCTCTTGTGCTCATGATAGAGCTGTGAAAGACAGGTGGCCATCTTGCCGCTTCCGGGTCCGGGTGCGGTCACCACAACCAGAGGCCTGGTGGTCTCTATGAAATCATTCTTGCCGTAGCCTTCATCGGATACGATAAGGGGAATGTTCGAGGGATATCCGTCGATGGGATAGTGCAGATAGCTCTTAAGCCCGTGTGAATCGAGGATCTGTCTGAAACGGTCCGCTGCGGGCTGGCCCGAATACTTGGTTATGACGATGCTTGAAACAAGGAATCCGAGTTCCCTGAATACCTTAACAAGACGGAGCACGTCCTGGTCATAGGTGATACCGAGGTCGCCTCTTACCTTGTTCTGCTCGATCGCATCCGCACTGATAACGATGACGATCTCCGCCTGGTCCTTGAGCTGCTCGAGCATGAGGAGCTTATTGTTGGGCGCAAATCCGGGAAGAACCCTGGATGCGTGATAATCGTCATAGAGCTTTCCTCCGAATTCGAGATAAAGCTTTCCGAACCTTGAGATCCTCTCTCTTATGTGAGCGGATTGAAGCTCCAGGTATTTAGCGGAATCAAAACCAATCTTTTGCATGTTGCCTCCATATGTGAAAGATATATATCTTAATTTTTTTCTCTGAAATCCTTGAAAAACGTAACTATCTGCTCTGCGACGTCCGCAGGTATCTCGGGCATTGCGGAAAGTTCATCGGCAGTGGCATCGGCGATCTCCGAAATGCTCTTATACTTTTTCATGAGAGCTTTCTTCCTTGAAGGTCCGACTCCCGGGATATCATCAAGCAGTGACTTCGTCTGGGTCTTGGCCCTCAGCGAGCGGTGATACTCTATCGCGAATCTGTGCGCTTCGTCCTGGATCCTCGTGATCAGCTTGAAGCCCTCGGAATGTGTATCTATCGGAAGCTCGACATTGTTGAAATACAGTCCCCTTGTCCTATGGCGGTCATCCTTGACCATGCCGCACACGGGAATCTCCAAGCCGAGGTCACCCAGAACCTCAAGCGCAATGTTTACCTGTCCTCTTCCGCCATCCATCAGCAGCAGATCCGGCATATGCGAAAAGGAAATACTTGCTCCTTCTTCCCGCCCTTTGAGCCTTCCGCTTCCTCCATTCCGTGGGTGAAGCGTCTGGTCAGTGCCTCTCTCATGCAGGCGTAATCATCGGGACCGTCGACCGACTTTATCCTGAACTTCCTGTAATCACTTCTCTTGGGGCTGCCGTTTTCGTAGACGACCATCGAAGCTACATTCTCGAAACCGTTTGTATTGGAGATATCGAAAGCCTCCATTCTGTCCAGGCCTTCCATCCCCAGTATGTCCTCTATCTCGCGCACCGCACCGGATGTACGGGCTTCTTCCGCCTTGAGCTTCTCGGCATCGTTATGGAGGATGATACGTGCATTTTCCTCACTCATCTCAAGAAGCTTTTCCTTGGTGCCTATCTTTGGGGTAAACAGGACAACCTTGTGAGAGCTCTTTTCCGAAAGCCATCCTTCGATAAGCTCCGCATCCTCGGGAGCAGTCCTTATCATTATCTCCCTCGGAATAAAGCTTGTTCCCGAATAGAACTGCTTCAGGAAATCGCCCGTGACCTCCGCGTCGGATTCCATCAGCGAATCGGTCATATGATAGTGCTCGCGTCCGATGAGCTTTCCGTCCCTTACAAAGAAGATCTGCATTACAATATCTTCCCCGTCGCGGCTCATACCTATGACATCCCTGTCGGTTCCGACATTTCCGGTTATCTTCTGCTTCTGGGCAACGCTCCTTACGGACTCCGCAAGATCCCTGTACGTAGCGGCCTCTTCGAATTTCATTTCCTCGGAAGCCGTCCTCATCTTATTTTCAAGGTCCTTTATTATCGGACCGTAGTTGCCGTTCAGAAATTCAAGTGCGCCCGCAACCTGCGCCGCATACTCTTCCTCCGACACATAGCCCTGGCAGGGTCCGCTGCACTGGTTTATGTGATAGTTCAGACACGGCCTTTCAAGTCCGATGTCCTCGGGAAGATGCCTGTGGCATGTACGGAGCTTAAAGAGCCTGTTCAGAAGCTCTATGGTATCCTTTACCGCCGCGGCGGAACTGTAGGGACCGAAGTATCTGGACTTGTCCCTCTTCATGATCCTTGAAAAAAGGATCCTCGGGTATTTCTCACCCACCGTCACCTTGATGTAAGGATAAGTCTTGTCATCCTTGAGCATGGTGTTGTATTTGGGTGAATGCTCCTTGATCAGGTTGTTCTCAAGGACCAGTGCCTCAAGTTCGGAACCCGTGACTATGAATTCGAAACGGTCGATCTTCTCCACCATGTTGTCGATGGCGGGACCTCGTCCGATGTTCTTCCTGAAATAGCTCCTTACACGGTTCCGGAGGTTTATCGCTTTTCCGACGTACAGAATAACATCATCCGCATCACGCATGATGTAGACACCGGGCTTATCCGGCAGCTTTTTCAATTCCTCGGAAAAATCTTTGATATCAGTCTTCTCCGGTATCTTCGGGTATCAGTCCCGAAGTGTTCTTGCCGGGCTTCTTCGGCTTTCTTCCGTTGGTATTGTTCTTCCTGAACTCGCGTACCTTGTTGAATCTCTTCTCAACAACCGCAGCTTCCTTCTCATTTACAAGGCGCAGTATCTTGATCAGGTATACGCCTTCGGGATCGGTCGAGGGATGCATTACGATCTTGCCCTTGATCAGTCCATGATCCTCGCATTCGCAGAGGCAGTAATATCTTCTGTCTCCCATAGAGAACCATCTGATCCTGCGTTTTGCCCTCTTGCCGCAGACATAGCATCTTGTTGCAAGTATCTCCCTGTCCTTAAAAGCCTTGTCGCGGTTTTCGTAAACTCTGGAGATGAACTTTTCGTATGTCGGGAATATGACCCTGACTTCATGCTCTTTATCAATGGGAGGGATCGTGGTGTCGAATGATTCAAACTTCATCAGCTCAAGGTCCTTATCAAGAAGCTTTTTAAGAACCTGTGCCGTGTAGTATGCATCACTGAATGCCCTGTGGAAGGGAATGTCCTTCGTGATGCCGAAATGATCGACGGCATACTCGAGCCCGCGTCTGTTCTTGGTCTGCTTTTCCTCACTGAGGTTGAAAAGCTTCTGCGCATCCAGATACGCGACGGGACCGTCATTGATCAGCGGAACACCGAAATACTTCAGATTCTGCTGAAGCACGGTAATATCTCCGGGTCCCCAGGTCACGAAAAGGAAATCCTGTCCGCACCACTCAAAGAATCTCTCCGCAACATTCTCGAAGTAATCACCCTTTTCAAGCTCCTCCATCTGAAGATGGACGAGCTTGCTGGTGTAGTTATGCATTTTCTTGTAGACCCTGGGTCTGATGAGTTCGCTGAATTCCGAGACGAGCTTTCCGCCCTCACCGTACTTCACCGCTCCGATCTCGATTATCTCGAAGGGAAGTCCGGGAGCGGCGTCTTCATTCCCGGTGGAGGACTGATTCCACTCAAGGTCAATGACGATCATGTTCATGCAGTTTTATGCGGGTATTAATATGCTCTTCCCCAATAAACCATCTTGGTTGCAGGCTTTCCACAGCATACGCATGTGTCGGAAAGCTTCTCCTGCTCGAAAGGCATGCATCTGCTGGTAACGGAAAGGTCAGCCTTGATCTGATCCTCACACTCCCTGCAGCCGCACCACATAGCCTTTACGAAGCCGGACTTTTCGGCAAATATCTTCTTGAACTCATCATAGGTGAGCGCACTGTAGGTATGGGCATCACGATGAGCTCTTGCTCTTTCGAGCATCTCCTTCTGAATTGTCTCAAGGAGTTCGCTTACTTTACCTGCGACATCATCAAGGGAAACCTCGATCTTCTCCCTTGTATCCCTGCGGACGAGAACGCACTTGCCTGCCTCGATGTCCTTGGGACCGATCTCGAGACGAAGGGGATATCCTCTCATCTCTGCCTCGGAGAACTTCCATCCGGGAGTCTTATCGGTATCGTCCACCTTAACCCTTGCTACACCCGACAGCTTATCCCTAAGCTCATAAGCCTTGTCGAGAACGCCTTCCTTCTTCTGCTGGATAGGGATGATGCAGAGCTGTATGGGAGCAACCCTGGGAGGAAGTACAAGTCCCTCGTTGTCGCCGTGTACCATGATGAGTGCGCCGATGAGTCTCGTGGTCACGCCCCATGAAGTCTGGTGTACGTACTTTAATGTGTTGTCCTTGTCAGCAAACTGTATGTCGAATGCCTTGGCGAAGCCGTCTCCGAAATTGTGGCTGGTTCCCGACTGGAGAGCCTTTCCGTCATGCATGAGAGCCTCGACTGTATATGTGGCTTCAGCGCCTGCGAATTTCTCCTTTTCGGTCTTCTGTCCCTTGATAACGGGGATAGCGAGTACCTCCTCAAGGAAATCCGCATAGACATTCAGCATCTGTATGGTTCTGGCTTCCGCTTCCTCGGCGGTAGCGTGAGCGGTATGTCCTTCCTGCCAAAGGAATTCCCTTGAACGGAGGAAGGGTCTGGTCTCTTTTTCCCATCTGACGACAGAGCACCACTGGTTATAAACCTTGGGAAGATCCCTGTATGAATGAACGTCATTCTTGTAGAAATCACAGAAAAGAGTCTCGGATGTGGGACGTACGCACATTCTCTCCTGAAGGGGTTCGAGTCCTCCGTGGGTTACCCACGCAACCTCGGGAGCGAAGCCCTCGACGTGATCCTTCTCCTTCTCAAGAAGAGACTCGGGAATGAACATGGGCATATATACATTGCGGACGCCGGTAGCCTTAAACCTCTTGTCCAGCTCAGCCTGAATGTTCTCCCAGATAGCGTAGCCGTCGGGCTTGATAGCCATGCATCCCTTAACGGATGTGTACTCGATCAGCTCTGCCTTACGGACGATATCCGTATACCACTGGGCGAAATCCTCGTCCATTGATGTGATCTCTTCAACCAGTTTCTTGTCTGCCATTTTACTTACCTCTTAACTATTTTCATCTCCGTATGGGAGTCTGTTACTTTTTCCGACAATGATGTCATAAACCTCATCCGTCGTATCGCAGATGCATTTCGCACCGTGTTCTTCGAGAAACTCTCTTCCCCTGAATCCCCAGGAAACGAGTATCTCGCCTAAGCCCGCATTTCTCGCCGTCTGAATATCGGTATCGGAATCTCCGATGTAGACCGCACCTTCCGGTCCCATGCCGAGCTTTTTGAAAACCTTCATGCACATATCGGGTGCGGGCTTTGTCCTCTGACCTTCCATGTCGCCTACCGCCGCATCGAAGAGTCCGTCGAAATACTTTACGACCAGATCCCTTACCGCGACATCGGGCTTGTTGGATACGACCGCCGTCCTTACGCCTGCTGCCCTGAGCCCCTGAAGAAGCTCCGTGATCCCGGCGTACGGTCCTGTCCTGTCGGCACTGTGAACGCTGTAGTAGTCCATGAACGCTGCCCTGACCTTCTCCCGCTCTTCTTCGGACGTGCCCGCGGGCGTTGCCCTTTCGATGAGCTTTGCAATGCCGTTTCCTACGAAGAACCTTACTTCGTCCACCGTATGCGCCTTATATCCGCAGGCCTCCAGTGCGTGGTTCGTAGCATCGGTCAGGTCATCTATTGTGTTGAGTATGGTGCCGTCCATATCAAATACGGCAAGTCTGTAAGCCATATCAGAACCTGTGACCTCCTCCGCCGCCGTGATGGCCTCCGCCGCCACCGCCGCTTCTGTGACCTCCGCCGCCACCGCCGCTGCTTCCGGAAGACTGAGGTGAATATGTTCTCGTCTGGCCGGTCTGGACAACATTGGGTGTGGTATATCTGAGTGTCTTGGCCGCTCCCGTGAGCATCTCGTTACTTGAGGTGTTCTGGATCTTGGAGGCGCCATTGACTATAAAGTAATTCACAAGGAATGAGATCAGAAGTGCCATGAACAGCGAACAGACAACCTTCATGGGACGCGCTATCTTTCCTCCGCCCAGAATGGTATTAATCTGGCCGAATACCTTGGATGCGCAGCGGTAATAATCTCCGTCGCTTGCATAACGGTAAGAGTTATCCGTTATATCGTTCGCATATGACTTGTTGACGGTCTTAAGGACAGCTCCGTCAGACTGGATCCAGAGCATTCTCTCATCCATATCGATGACGAACATGGTTCCGCTGTCATAACCGAACATCCTGTCGTAAAGTTCTTCGGCATAGTACTGTGTATCGCCGTAGCCGTTCTCATCGGTAGTGATGAGACAGACATGTCCGTATGCGGTGATGGGAGCCATCTCATTTGCAAGCTGCTTTATCTCTTCGCTTGTAAACAGATCTGCCGCATCGATGATGACTATACGGTAATCGGTATCCGGATTGTACTTGTCAACATCGGGATCATCATAATAATCAAAGGCATCGTCAGCCTTCGCCGTTACGGAAGGGACTATGCACGCAGCCGCAAAAAGAACGGAAAGTGAAAGTATGAGGAGGAGATTTCTTAATGATCTCTTCATGCTTCGTCACCTCCTCTCTTATCGAACTGAGGCGGCTTTCTTGTCGAAAGCTCGTTGTGCTGCTTGATCATGTCGAAGAAGGAAAGAAGAACTCCGACCA
>JAFWUY010000108.1 GCA_017524035.1 Lachnospiraceae bacterium
GTATCGAAAAAGTCCTTGCTTCCGGTAAGATTCGGACGAAGGTTCTGACCGTTCGGCCAGAGCGTCGAGATTATCAGGAAGATCGTCATTCCCGTTACGAGGAAAGTGAATACCCGCCAGTATTCGTCCTTGGCCGTGAACAGGAGATAGAGCACCGTTACAAGAACGTAAGGAAACCATAATTCGTAGGGAATGATGAACTGCGGGATAAACGGAATGTGATTGTCCGCCGACAGATGTATCAGATACTTTGGAACGATGACATTCTGCTCGAGGATTGAAAACCAGGTAAGATAAACCGCTGTATAAATAAGAAAAGGAATACCTTCCTTGTGCTTATGCAGGAATTCACCGATATTGTAATATAACGTCTTTAATGATTTCATTTTAGTCTTTTGCCTGAGATAAGTCCTTTATTTACACTCAGACAATAATATTCTCTTAATTCAACTTAATCAATACAGTTTTTCATTAATATTTCTTTAAGGTTTATTAATGAATTCAGGGCAGGGTGATATTGACTGCGGATCTGAGCACCCTTACATTAAGCTCGTCGGCCTGTCTCGTGACTTCGCCGTCTGTGTGTACCCATACGGGCTCATCCAGCCTGATCCTGATCCTGGATGCGGTCATTCCCTTTATGTCCTTGAACATAAATACCTTGCCGGAGATGGCAAAGGGCAGTGCAAAGAAGAATTTAAGTCCCGATACCCGCTCTACGAGGATGATATCGAGTTTTCCGTCGGTATGTGATGCGTTCGGACCGAATTTGAATCCGCCACCCTCAAAGGGCTCGTTCATAAATGCGGTGAACAGGACGCGTTCGATAGGAGTTTCCGGACCTCCGTCAATACTTATGGTTCCACTTGGCCTTTTTGCTCCGAATATCTGCCCTACGGCAATGCTTCCGTATGAGAGCCTGCCGAGTCCGAACTTATTCAGGAATTTCTTGAGTCCCGAATGCATTGCTTCCTCGCAGACAGCGGCATCAAAGCCCATTCCCGAGCTTATGATGAACTTTCTGGATGTCCCGTCCGAATATGTGATCTCGCCGAGGTCGATTATTGCGGTACGTCCTCTTTTTACCGCAATATCAAGGGCGAGCTTAATGTCCTTGGGAATACCTACGCTCTTGGCAAAATCGTTGCCCGAGCCGGTAGGGATTATGCTGAGAATGACCTTTTTGGTGTCCTTTATGCCGGTGAGAAGCTCGTTGATGGATCCGTCACCGCCGATAAGGATGATGCGGACTGAAGAATCGGTATTTTCAGTAAGCTCCGCTGCGATCTTAGCGATGTCACCGGGCTTTTCCGAATAGTGGATCTCAAATGTTTCCCCCGCCTGACGGAGATAGGGTTTTACGATCTTTTCGGCGACGGCTCCCTTTTCGGAACCTGAAGATGAATTGACTATTACATGTATCATACGGGATTCCTCCGTAGTCGATTTTACTCCAAAAGGGTCTTCTTTAAAAGAATTTTGAACATATAATAATGGAAAACGCTTCCGTAATCTGCTAAAATACAAAGAGTGTTTTGATAACCACAGAGGGTGAACGGAGGTATACTATGAAACCTACTGCTGAAGAGTACGATCGCGTAGAAAGAAAGCGCTGGCTGTTTTTGGGACTTCCCTGGACATTTACCGTATATCGCATGAAAGATGATATGCTCAACGTAAAGAGCGGATTCTTCAAGCTTGAGCAGAATGACTGCTATATGTACAAGATCGTTGACGTAAAGCTTTCACAGTCATTCATGGAGAGACTCTGCGGACTCGGCACCATCATCTGCTACACCGGTGATACCACCGACAAGGAGCTTGTTCTCAAGCATATCAAACATTCTGAGGAGATAAAGAATTACCTCCTTAAGACTTCCGAGGAGGCCAGGATCAAGAGACGTACCGTTAACATGCTCGATATCGGATCGGGAGATCTGAATGATGTCAACGATATCGGTATCGAATGATACGGGTATTTGATCTGTTAAAGAAATGATCGATCAGGAAAAGATTAAAGAAGCCGCAAGGCTGATAATAGAAGCCATCGGAGAAGATCCGGAGAGAGAAGGGCTTCTCGCAACCCCCGACCGTATCGGCCGTATGTATGAAGAGATCATGGCCGGCTACGATCAGGATCCGAAGGATGTGCTCAGCACCGTCTTTACGGTCGAAGAGAACAATCCTGTCGTCGAGAAGGATATAACCTTCTATTCGATGTGCGAGCACCATATGCTTCCTTTTTTCGGGAAGGCGCATATCGCTTATATTCCGGACGGAAAAGTGGTCGGAATAAGCAAGCTTGCAAGGTGCGTTGAGATCTACGCAAGAAGGCTCCAGATCCAGGAACACATGACCGCCCAGATCGCCGATGCGATAATGGATGTCCTTTCACCGAAGGGAGTGCTGGTTGTTCTTGAAGCCGAGCATACCTGCATGACGATGAGGGGTATCAAAAAGCCCGGAAGCAGGACCGTTACCGTTGCTTCGAGAGGTGTTTTCAAAAATGATGATGTCCTTACGGACAGATTCTTAAATCTGCTTACAAAGGGTTCGTGATCGGACCCTTTTAGATTATTTACGGGAGCTTTCTTTATCATGGACATTTCGAATTTTGCGGATAAAAAGACATATATCATGGGAATACTGAACGTGACTCCGGATTCTTTTTCCGACGGAGGAAGATACAACAGCGTTCAGGCCGCACTTAGGCATGCGGAGGAAATGGTATCCGAGGGTGTGGATATAATCGATGTCGGCGGTGAATCGACAAGACCGGGTTACACTCCGGTCGATTCCGAAGAGGAAGCTGCCAGAGTCGTACCCGTGATAAAGGAACTCAGAAAGTATTTCAATATTCCGATATCTATAGATACTTATAAATCAATCGTTGCGGAGAAGGCTCTCGATGCGGGTGCGGACATCGTAAATGATGTTTGGGGATTCAGGATCGATCCCATGATGGCTACGGTCACGGCCAGGTACAACGCAATGTGCGTACTCAACCACAACAGTGACGACACTTATTACAGCGATCTTGTGCGTGATGTCGCAAGGGAACTCGGAGAGTCGGTAAAGATCGCGCTCGGTGCCGGTGTAAGAAAAGACCGTATCATAATCGATCCCGGTGTGGGATTCGGCAAGACCTATGAGCAGAATATGGAGATCATCAGGCATCTTCCCGAATTCAACAATATGGGCTATCCCGTTCTTGCCGGTATCAGCAGAAAGTCGGTTATCTGCAAGACTCTGGGGATCAAGCCGCAGGAAGCCGATGCCGCAACCGCCGCAATATCCGTTATGTGTGTGCAGGCGGGATGCAAGTTTATCAGAGTCCACAATGTTAAGATGAATCTTGATGCCGTAAGGATGACGGAGGCACTGCTTTATGGAACAGACGAAAAATGAGAAGGATTATTCCCTTATAAGGATCAAAGACCTTAAGGTATTTGCACATCACGGAGTTTTTGCCGAAGAGACGGAAAAAGGACAGAACTTTTTCGTAAGTGTTGATGCTTATCAGAACATCACCGATGCCGCAACGCTTGACGAGCTTATACTCACCACCGATTACAGCGATATGTGCAGGCATATCGAAAAATTCCTTACGGATAATACATACAAGCTCATAGAGACGGCGGCTGAGGAACTTTGCAAGAGCCTGCTCCTGACATACTCTCTTGTCGACAGTGTTGTCGTTGAGATCAAAAAGCCCGAAGCACCGATCGCTCAGAGCGTGGAATATGTCTCCGTCGTCCGCAGGATGAGCAGACATAAAGCTGTGTTAAGCCTCGGTTCGAATATCGGTGACAGGGAAAAGCATTTGAAGGATGCTATCGCGGAGCTTGATAAGGAAGCCGCAACCAATGTGATAAAGGTTTCTTCCATTCATGAGACGATGCCTTACGGATACAAGGAGCAGGATATGTTCATGAACTGTGCCGTAACCGTATCCACACTTCTTGCGCCCAAGGATCTTCTGGTCTTCACGCAGGGAATAGAGCTTGATCACGGGAGGGAAAGGAAAGAGCACTGGGGACCCAGGACTCTTGATATAGACATTGTTTTTTACGACGATCTTGTTTACGGTGACGGAAGCCTGCAGATCCCTCACATAGATATGCAGAACAGATACTTTGTGCTGAAGCCTTTATCGGAGATCGAACC
Source organism: Lachnospiraceae bacterium (assembly GCA_017524035.1). Taxonomy (GTDB): domain Bacteria; phylum Bacillota; class Clostridia; order Lachnospirales; family Lachnospiraceae; genus AC2028. The sequence continues at coordinate 4,168 of JAFWUY010000108.1, forward strand.
CGGATACAGACATCCGATTTTGAACAGAACGGTCATGCAGCTTCTTCTTGAACTCGAAGAGAAGATAGGAGATAGTGCGCACACAGACCCGTGAAGAGTCCCGTGAGGATTCCGGCTATCGCAAGATAGGGAGTATATGCAAGCACGGCTGCGGTCCTCATTATGATCATTGCCGCGGCAAGCTGGCCGGTGTTGTGGAAGAGGCCGCCGAATGCTCCCGTAAGATAAAGATGCCTGCCCTTAAGTATTGCATTTGTTATGATCTCGATACAAAGTGCGGCGGCTCCTCCGAGGAGTGAATAGACAAGTGAAACGGCATTGCCGAAAAGAAGAGCAGACAAAAGGATCCTTACAAGCAGGACGATGCCTGCTTCTTTTTTTCCGAAACGCCTGAGGGCAAAAAGAGTAATGATGTTCGAAAGACCGGGTTTGATGCCGGGAATCGGAAACAGGGGAGGAAGCAGGCTTTCGAGTGCGTAGATCCCCAGACTCATTGCCGCGAGCAGACCGAGAGCGGCGATGCGGTATGTACTTTTTCTCTTGTCAGTATGTGTACGCATCCGCGCCATTCCCTTCGTCCGGTGAAATGGTTATCAGAAGCTTGTTAGGAAGACATACGATCGGAAGGTCGCCGGGAGTCATCAGTCCCTGATGTATGCAGATCCTGTTTTTGCAGTCTGATTCAGTTACGCTGACTCCGTCCGAAGTGATGCTGATAACGTTGTAGTGTTCGTAAGAAGTATCAATGCCTTCGATCACCTTCGCCCTGCCGTCTGATGAGGGGACAACGGTAAGAACCGTCTCATCCCGTACAGCCGTAAGTGATCCCGTCCATACGACCTCGCCGCAGGAACGGATGGTTATATAAGCATCGTTTTCGGATTTATCCGTGATCACAAAAATGACGGATAACAGAAGAGTCAGGATCAGTATCGCTGACATTATAAACGGTGCACTTTTGATTTTTGATACATCCTTTGACATAAGAGAATTTTAACACGGATCTTTTACGTATATGAAAAGAATTGCCAAAACAATCCTCATATCGTTTATTGCAGTCTTTATTCTCGCATCATGCGCGAATAAAGCTCCCGAGTATGCGGGCGGACTTGTGATGGATACGGTATTTAACATAACCGTGTACGGTAAGCCCGGTCTTGCTGAAGAACTTCTCTATGCCGGAGCGGAGCTTGATGAAAAAGTGCTGAACAGGTTTAATGAAGCGTCACTTATTTCCGCTTATTCGTCACCTGATTCGAAGAACGGTCCGTTTGAAGACGCATTTGCCGGAGCAGAAGGCGGACCCGGCGGTTTATCGGGGACTGCGGTCATTTCGGGCGTTGAAACGGATCTGTCCGATATCCTTGCAAAGAGTGAAGAGCTTCGTGAAGCATCGTACGGAGCGTTTGACATACGCCTTGGCAGGCTTTCGGATCTTTGGAATGTAAAGGGCAGAATGAGCGGAGATGAAAGTTCCGTCATCCCGGGTCCTGCGGAAATAGAAAATGCACTCGGCGACAGAACGGTATATGACCTCGGTGCGGTCGGAAAAGGCGTGTATCTTGATACGGCACTTGATATGCTTGAAGCTTCCGGTGCACAGGCGGCAGTTGTAAGCGCGGGCGGAAGCGTTCTCGTATACGGCTCAAAGCCTGACGGCTCCGATTTCAGGGTTGCTATAACCGATCCCATGAATCCCGTATCTTCCGGTGAACCTTTTGCGACGATAGTCGTCGGAGGCGGATACTGTATCTCCACTTCCGGAAGCTACGAAAGATTCTTCGAATCCGGTGATGAAAGATACCATCATATCCTTGACCCGTTAAGCGGTTATCCCGCATGGACGAAAGAGGATATTGAAAAACGCAGCACCATTCCCGCATATGCACAGTCATCACCCATTGTAATGCCTTCATCGGTTCCGGTATCCGTAACAGTGATCTCTCACAGCGGCTTTTATTCCGATGCCCTCTCAACGGCCTGCTTCGTTCTCGGCCCCGACATGGGCATTGCCCTTGCCGAAAAATACGATTCCGAAGCCATATTTATTATGAGCAATGGTGAAATGATCGTATCTGATGGTATAATCTATAATAACGATTCAAATGAATTGACACTACGCTAATAGGCTGACGGGTACAATATATGTTTCTGCGATTTAAGAGCGAGCTTAGCTGTTCTCAGGGACATATGATCCGGAGCACATTTTTGCCAGGACGGCAAAAATAGTGAACATGAGCAACGGATTGCGAATGTGAGCGGTGCTAAACTGCTGAAATGTATATGTCCCATAGAACAGCTTAGCGAGCGTCAAATGAGCAGAAATATATATTGTACCCGGCAGACTGAATTATCATAGAGGTTAGTTCATGACAAAAGACATTCTCAAAAAGATATACGACGCAACCCCTCCCGATGAGGAGCTCGAAGACATCGCCGACTTCTTCAAAGTCTTCGGTGACAACACGCGTCTCAAGATAATGATCGCACTTCTTCAGAGCGAGCTCTGCGTACAGGATATCGCCGATGCTCTTTCCATGACCCAGTCAGCGATATCGCACCAGCTGAAGGTCCTGAAGCAGCAGGATCTTGTCAAGACAAGAAGAGCCGGTAAGACGATATATTACTCACTTGCCGACGATCATATTTCCACGATCCTTTCAACGGGAATCGATCATATCGAGGAGTAAAAAGAGCACAAAAATACCGGCCCCGGTTAAGATTCGGAGGCCGGCTTTTTTATTCTTCCTTTGCCTTATCGTTTTCTTCCTGTATATTCTCCATTGCCGCCTGAAGGGCTGCATTTACGGGCTCGTAAAATGTGCTTCCGTAGGATGTGTGATACAGTGATGTCTCGTTCCAGTAATCCTTGAAGTAGATATATCCGTTCGTCATGGAAATGGAATTGAAATTGCCGTTTGCAAGTACCGTAGCTTCACCGCCGCCCGTAAGCATGAATGCAAGGTGGGGGTTGTCTCCCATTGTCTGGTAGTAGATGTATCCCTTGAAGACATTGAAGCTTTCTACTTTTTCATTTGTGAGTATCTCTATCGTCTGGTCATTCAGCGAATAACGTCTCAGCTGATATCCGTCCGCGGGAGCCATGTAATAGATGTATCCGTTATCGTAGACGGGATTCCAAATATTGCCCTCCAGAACCTCATAGGTATTCTTTGTTGCCGTGTTGTATGCCATCAGGTAATGATTGCTTTCGGTATTGTTGTAATAGATTATGTTTCCGACCGCACATGAAGGGTTGATGCCGTATCTTGCAAGAAGCTCCGCATCCCCTCCGCCTATCGGCATACGCTGGAAGTAAGGATAGTTGTGGTTGTTGTCCGCGGTGCCTTCCATGTAGACGTAATCACCGATGACCTGGGCCTTTACCACGACATCCCTGCTCATCGTATATCCGTGCTGACCGTCGATATGGGATCTGATGAATGAATTGGGAACCCTTACACCGCCGAGACCGGAAGCTCCCGAACTTCCCGACTGGAAGTAGTAGATGTATTTTCCTGCCACGCAGATGGAACTTGCAACCGCGGTGGATATCTTTTTGCAGTCGGTCTCATCGATGTTCATCGAATAGAGTGCGCCGCCGTCATAGGGGTTTGAAAAGTAGATACGGCCTTCCGATTCGCACACGATACCGCCGTTGTTGATGTTTCCGGCAAGGTTTCCGACGGTTCCTTCGGGATTGGAGGGTACCTGTTCTCCCCTTCTGGAAAAGAGCGTGACAAGTACGAGCACCACAACCGCCAGTGCCATGGCAGATACCGCGATCATGAGGTTTTTCCTTTCACGTTTTGACATCTTTTTTGCCATATGCGTGCTCCCTTTTTGCGTCGGATTATATTTTAAACGCAAACCACCTTTTTATCAAGGCTCTGAGAGGCTCCAAACCATTGAAAAATCTGTATTTTCGGAGTAAAATAAATCAGTTATAAATATACAACTTTACGGAGACATTTATGGACATTTCCGAAGTCAGAAAACAGCTCGACGAATGTGATGCCGAAATAGTAAAACTGTTTGAAAAAAGAATGCAGCTTTCCGAAGAGGTTGCCGCCGCAAAGCTCGAATCCGGAAAAGGAGTTCTCGACAAGGACAGGGAAAAGGCCAAGCTTGCCAAGGTATCCTCAATGGTGAGCGGCGAACTTAACGAAGAGGGTGTCAGGGAGCTCTTCAGGCTCCTTATGAGCATGAGCAAAAAGCTCCAGTACAAAAAGCTCATCGAAAGCGGAAGGCATATCAATATTCCCTTTATTCCCGTAGACGATATCGTAAGCGGTTCTCCCAGGGTCGTATTCCAGGGGGATGAGGGAGCATATTCCCAGCTTGCCATGAAGAAATATTTCGGTGACGATGTGGACTGCATACATGTCCCTTCTTTCCGTGCGGCAATGAGTGTGATTTCCGAGGGTTCCGCGGATTATGCCGTTCTTCCGATGGAAAATTCCACGGCAGGAATAGTGAGTGAGATCTACGATCTTCTGGCGGAGTATGAAAACTATATCGTTGCGGAGCAGGTCATCAAGATCGAACATTGCCTTATGGGTGTAAAGGGTGCCGGTATATCGGATATAAAGACTGTTTTCTCACACCCCCAGTCACTCATGCAGTCCGCAAGATTCCTTGAAAAATATGACTGGAAGCAGATCTCCATGCCGAACAATGCGTTTGCGGCAAAGAAGGTGGCTGCAGACGGCGATAAGAGCCAGGCCGCCGTTGCAAGTTCGCTAGCCGCTGATATCTACGGACTCGATATCCTTGAAAAAGGGATCAACTCTGAAGACAACAACTCGACCAGGTTCATAATCGTTACCAATCAGAAGGTCTTCAGGAAGGATGCGTCCAAGATAAGCCTCTGCTTCGAAGTGCCCCACGAGAGCGGTTCGCTTTATCACTGCCTGGGACATTTTATCTTTAACGGACTCAACATATCCAAGATCGAATCTCGTCCCATCGAAGGACGTACATGGGAATACAGATTCTTCCTCGACTTTGACGGCAATCTTTCCGATCCTTCGGTAAGATGTGCGCTCACGGGACTTCGCGAGGAGGCCAAGTATCTCAGAGTGCTCGGCAATTATTGATCAAAGGAAAAACAAAGCGGGAGGGGAAATGGTACATACATTTGCGGCAATAGACGTCGGAAGTTTCGAGCTTACCATGAAGATCTTCGAGTACGGCGGCAAGAAGCAGATGAAAGAGATCGACTGCCTTGAGACCGGTCTTTCGCTCGGAGCGGACACCTATGCGACCGGCAAGATCTCCAAGGAGAAGGTTGAAGAGCTCTGCAAAGTACTTTCCCATTTTGCGTCCGTGATGCGTTCATATAATGTCGAGAACTACAAGGCATACGGAACGAGTGCGATAAGGGAGACCGAGAATTCACAGATACTTCTGGACCTGATCGAAACAAGAACAGGCATCCACATAGATACTCTTTCCAATTCGGAGCAGAGATTCCTTGATTATAAATCGATAGCCCGTGCCGGAGATGTATTTACGAATGCGATCCAGGACAGCGCGGCAATTCTCGATATCGGGGGCGGAAGCATCCAGATATCCCTTTTCGACGAGGATTCCCTTGTGAGCACCCAGAACTTAAGACTCGGTGTTCTGAGGATCAGGGAAAGGGTTGAAAGTCTCGGAGCGGATCCTTACAGGATGAGACTTCTCGAAGAAGAACTCATCGATGCACAGCTCCTTACCTACAAAAAGCTTTTCCTTACAGGTCCCGTCAAGAATCTGATCGTAATGGACGATTATGTCAGTACCTGCATCATGCGAAAGGCGGGCGGAGAGGGTACCGGTTATCTTTCGAAAAAAGAATACGATGCACTGCTCGACGAACTCTCGGAAGGCGGAACGTTCGAACTGGCCAGAAGTCTGGACGTGCCGGAGGAAAAGGTTCCCCTCATAAGGATAAGCGGACTTCTGGTCAAGAGTCTCTGCAACATACTCAGGTGCGAGAAGATATACGCTCCCGGCGTTACACTTTCGGACGGTATCGCATATGAATTCGCGGAAGACAACAGGATCATCAGGACCGAGCATGATTTTGAAAAGGATATCACCGCCTGTGCGCTGAACATAAGCCGCCGTTACAACGGATCGCGTTCGAGGGCGGAGACCATAAGACAGATATGCGGAACGGTATTCGATGCAATGAAGAAGGTCAGCGGACTTTCCAGCAGGGACAGACTGTATCTCGACATAGCTGCGATCCTTCACGACTGCGGCAAATACATCGCCATGACCGATATAGGTGAAAGATCCTATGAGATCATCATGGCAACCGAGATCATAGGACTTTCGCATCACGAAAGAGAGATAGTTGCAAACATTGTCCGTTTCAATCACTCCGAATTCATCTATACGGGAAATGAGGGAACGGATAACGGAACGCTCGGAAGAGAAGGCTACATCAAGGTTGCAAAGCTTACCGCCATGCTCAGGCTTGCCAACAGTCTTGACAGAAGCCATAAGCAGAAGCTTAAAGAAGTAAAGGCATCGCTTTCGGACGGAGAATTAAAGCTCAATGTCAGCATTCCCCAGACATTCCTTCTTGAGGAGGCGTTCTTCCCGGAGGCATCGGACTTTTTCGAAGAGATCTATTCAATAAGACCTGTGATAGTCAGAAACTGATCATGAAACGGAGGCCGCATGGCAGCTAAGAAGATAAAGGATTTCAGGGATCCCGCATATTATACGAACAGGGAACTTTCCTGGATAGAGTTCGACAGGCGAATCCTTTCCGAAGCAAGGGACAAACAGACTCCCCTTTTCGAAAGGCTCAAATTCCTTGCGATCGTTTCGTCGAATCTCGATGAGTTCGTCATGGTGAGAGTGGGTTCTCTTTTCGACATGAAGCAGGCAGGGTACGACAAGCCCGATATCGCGGGCATGACCCCGGATGAACAGCTGCGTGCGATAAGCGAAAATGTCCATGCTCTCTGCTTTGACCAGTACAAGGCTCTCCGCACGGAGATTCTTCCCGAACTTAAGAAGTGCGGACTTGAATTTGTAAAGAGCCACGAGACCATGACGAGCGCGGAGTGTAAATTCGCCGATGAGTATTTCCGCAATCTCGTATATCCCGTTCTTACACCGATGGCCGTCGATTCGTCGAGACCCTTCCCGCTGATACTCAACAAGTCACTGAACATCGGCGCGATGGTGAGGAAAAAGGGCGGAAACGGCGAACTCGAGTTTGCGACTGTTCAGGTTCCTTCAGTGCTTCCGAGAGTCATTCTTTTGCCGGAGAATCACAATATGCGCAGGTTCATCCTTCTTGAGGAGATAATTGAGCGCAATATGAAAGCACTGTTCCTCAATTACGACATCGTATGCTCACATCCCTACAGGATCACGAGAAACGGTGATATGAGCATCGACGAGGATGACGCCGAGGATCTGTTAAAGGAGATCGAAAAGTCCGTAAAGGCAAGAAAACGCGGACAGGTACTCAGGCTTGAGATAGAACACAGGGCCGATAAGAGGCTGGTATCGTTTTTGAAAAAGGAACTTTCCATAACGGATTCCGAGGTTTATAACACGGACGGACCGCTTGACCTTACCGCACTTTTTAAGGTCAGCTCACTTCCGGGATTCGATGAGCTTAAGAATCCTCCGTTTACTCCGGCACCCGTTCCGGAACTTCCGGCAGGATGCGATATTTTCGGACAGATAAGAAAGGGAGATATACTTCTTTTCCATCCGTACCAGACATTCGAGCCCGTGGTGGATTTTGTCAGGAATGCAGCCGTCGATCCGGACGTACTTGCGATCAAGCAGACACTCTACAGGGTCAGCGGTAATTCACCGATAATCGCCGCACTTGCAACAGCAGCGGAAAACGGAAAGCAGGTAACGGTACTTGTTGAACTGAAGGCCCGCTTTGATGAAGAGCACAATATCGTTTGGGCAAGGATGCTTGAAAAAGCAGGCTGTCACGTTATTTACGGTCTTGTGGGACTTAAGACGCACTCCAAGATCACGCTCGTTGTAAGACGGGAGAATGAGGGCATACGAAGGTATGTGCATCTCGGAACCGGTAATTACAACGATGCGACAGCACGCATTTACACCGACGTGGGACTCCTTACCTGTCGCGAAGAGATCGGAGAGGATGCTACCGCGGTATTCAATATGCTCAGCGGTTATTCCGAGCCCAAGGCATGGAACAGCCTTGTCGTCGCGCCTTTGTGGCTCAAGGACAGATTCCTGTATCTGATAGGCCGCGAGGAGCAGACGGCGCGCAGCGGAAAAGAAGGACATATCATTGCCAAGATGAATTCGCTTTCCGATCCCGATATCATCGAAGCACTCTACAAGGCTTCGGCAGCAGGCGTGCATATCGACCTGATAGTAAGAGGAATCTGCTGTCTTAAGACCGGTATCAAGGGTGTGAGCGAGAACATAAAGGTAAGGTCCATCACCGGCAATTTCCTCGAGCATGCAAGGATATTCTGGTTCAAGAATGATGAGAATCCGGAAGTGTATTGCGGAAGCGCGGACTGGATGCCGAGAAACCTCGACAAGAGAGTCGAGATCGTATTCCCCGTGACGGATGAAGCACTCAAGGCGCGCCTCAAGCATATCCTCGATACCGAACTCGAGGATAACAGAAGGGCGAATATCCTTCAGCCTCTCGGCTGTACTTACGTAAAAGAGGGAATGCACAAGAAGAAGGCTGTGGATTCGCAGCTCATTGCGATAAGCGAGGCGGTCGATGCTGCGAAGAAGGCTGCGCCGAAAAAGAGTACCGAGAGCAGGGTCTTCATACCCAAATCAAAACCCGCAAGGTGAACAGGGGTGAAACAGTAAGATGAGAATCGTACTTGCATCCGCATCTCCCAGAAGAAGGGAGATACTGGACCGGATTGGAATTAAATATGATGTGTGCGTGAGTGACTGCGACGAGCACTGCATCGAAAAGGATCCTAAGAAGCTTGTTCAGATCCTGTCGGAAAGAAAGGCAATGGCGGTCCTTAAGGCACTCGAAAGCGGAAAGTCCGGGCTTGATGTAAACCCTGAGACGGAAACTTTTTGCGTGATCGGCTGCGACACGATCGTATATCAGGAAAAGCTTAACGGCATCCTGGGAAAACCGCATACGGAAGGTGAGGCATTTGAAATGCTCTCGGCACTTGCGGGAGGTGTGCACGAAGTTTATTCGGGAGTTACGATCCTTGTGAGCGGACTTAAGACTCCGGTAAAAAGGAGTTTCTGGGAACGCACCGCAGTGCACTTTTCCGAGATGACGGACAAAGAGATCATGGAATACATAAGGACGGGTGATCCGATGGATAAAGCCGGCGCATACGGCATACAGGGATTCTGTGCGAGATACATAGAGGGCATTGAAGGCGATTACCTTAATGTCGTCGGACTTCCCGCATCCCATCTCTACAAAGAACTGAAATCGCTGGGCATAGTCTGATGGAAATATATTTTGCACCGATGGAGGGAATGACCTCCCCGCTTTTAAGAAGAACCCATGCGGCCTGTTTCGGGGGATGTGATAAATACTATTCACCATTTATCTCCACCAACGAAGCGATAAGCATGAACAATAAAGAACTCGAGGATGTGGATCATGAGCAGAACAGGGGACTTAACCTGGTACCTCAGATAATATCGAATTCCGCATATCAGAGTGCACAGTATATAAAGCTTTTATCCGAAGAATACGGATACGAAGAGGTGAACATCAATCTCGGATGTCCTTCGGGAACGGTCGTATCAAAGGGAAAGGGTTCGGGAATGCTCAGGGATCCCGATGCCATGGATGCATACCTGGGCGGTCTGAGCGAAGAACTGGATAAGCTTTCGGAGGAAGGAGTGAATATCCCGAAGGTCAGCATCAAGACCAGGATAGGCTTTTACGAACCCGGCGAGCATATCAGGATCACGCAGATCCTGAAGGCACATCCCGCATATCAGGTAACGGTTCATCCCAGAACGAGAAAGCAGATGTACGGAGGAGAAGTCAACCTTGATGCATTTGCACATATGTATGATGAACTGAAAAGCGCAGGAGCTGGGATCGTATATAACGGAGATATAAAAAGACCGGAAGACTGTGAAAGAATAAAGGAAAGATTTCCGGATCTCGATGCCGTGATGATAGGGAGGGGACTTCTTGCCGATCCTTCCCTTGCACGAAGGATAAAGGGCGGAGAGAAAGCATCCGCGCAGGAATATTGCGGCTATATGGAACAGATCCTTGACGGATATATACTTAAGATCGGAGTGGAGAAGTTCATTCTCGCAAAGATGAAAGACCTATGCAATTTCATGAAGCCGTTCTTTTCGGGTAATGACAAAGGCTTCAGGGAGATGTGCAAAGCGGATTCTGTCGAAACCTTCCGCATTTGCATGAAGCAGTACATAAGGAATTCGAATATTTATTAGGTCAAATCTCAAGACCGGTCGCAAAAATATTAGGAGGAATAACATATGTATGATGATAAGGTGCTGGATGTGTTCTTAAGGGACCAGAAGCAGCTTTTCGATGAGCCCGTTGCATCTACCAGGGAAGAAGCAAAAGAATTCCTTGAAGAGCTGATGGCGGTCGTATGTGAGAACGCCGATGAGGTAAAGGAGTATTTTGAGGAAGAGGGCGTGGACTTAAGCTCACCCGAAGCCGGAGATATATTAAGTGCAGATGAGGTTTTCGCCATAGGCGACGGAAGATACCTCATCGTGGAAGGATAAGCTTTGGACAGACAGATCAGATGGGACAGACTGGATAATACGGGGTATCTGTTCCCCTCGATAGCCGGGGAGAATATGACCAGCACATACAGGATATCCATTACGCTTTCGGAGGAGATCGACAGGGATACTCTTCAGGAGGCTCTTGATATCCTTTTGCCGAGGATCGACCTTTTCAATGTAAGGCTCAGAAAGGGTTTCTTTTGGTACTATTTCGAGGAGAACGGCAAGCCTGCTCCGAGAGTTACGGAAGAGGGACTTCCCTGCAGGTTCATAAGAGCCAACAGGAATCACTCGTATCTGTTCAGGGTCACTTATTACGGATGCAGGATAAATCTTGAGGTCTTCCATGCGCTTACGGACGGCATGGGCGGCATCAATTTCATCAGGGAACTCGCATATCAGTATTTAAGGCTTGCACATCCGGATGAATTCTCTTCGGATGCCCTTTCGTCCGATACATCCTTAAACAGGGAAGACAGCTTTGTCAGAAATTACAAGAAAGCTAAGCCCAAGGGTTTTGTTGCAAAAAAGGCGTTTCAGATAAAGGGTAAGCACCTTCCCGACGGAAGACTCGGACTTATGCACCTTACGATGTCCGTACAGGATCTTAAGAGGGTGACGCACGAAAAGGGAGTATCGATCAATGAGTATATGGTCGCACTCACCGCTTATGCGATCTATAAGAACGGTTTCAGGGGAAGGTCAAAAGGACGCCCCATAAGAGTTGCCGTGCCCGTAAACCTCAGGCCCTATTTTGATTCGTATACCACGAAGAATTTCTTTGTGGTCGTGTCTGCGGAGATATCCGACAGGGATGAAGAGTATTCCTTTGACGAGATACTGGATATATGCAGAACAACCCTTAAGGAGCAGATCACCAAAGAGCATCTGGAGGATCTGTTCAGCTACTCGGTATCGAACCAGATGAATCCTTTCTTAAAGCCCATTCCTCTCGGCATCAAGAATCTTGCGATCAGGTTTGTCTATACGAAGTCGGCCACCGCCAATACAACGACCGTGACCAATATAGGCAATATTAAGATCAATGACGAATACCGGAAATATGTAAAGGGCTTCTATGCCAATATAGCAATGAGCATAGGACAGGATATAAAGGGTACGGTTCTTTCCTACGGGGATGATTTTGTATATACCTTCTCCACCATACTGGAGGATACCTCAATCGAGAGAACGCTTGTAAAACAGCTCACATCAGACGGAGTAAAGGTCAGTGTGACTACGAACGGAGTTTTTTATGGCTGAATGTAAAAAATGCGGTGTGCGCATCACGGACGACACTGACAGATGTCCTTTCTGCAGATGCGTGCTCGAGGATGACGGAACAAAAGGAGAAAATGTTTATCCGGATGTTGAGAATAAGGTCAAGGTCTGGAGACATATCAGAAGGATAGTTTTATTTCTTTCGATATGCGCAATGGTAGGAATGTTCATCGCACTGTATATGGGAGCGGACATCTTCAACTGGACGATCGTCGTGGGACTCATCCTTTTGTATGTCAACGTTACCATATATATGACCATCACCGACAGGATAGGATATATGTTCAAGACGCTGTTCCTTACCCTTGCCGTTGTGTTCATCCTGATAGGCATAGATTATTTTACGGGTTACAACAGATGGTCCTATGACTATATACTTCCTACGGCACTTATGTTCCTGGACTTCAGCTGCGTACTCCTGATGCTGATCAACAGAAGGAACTGGCAGAGCTATATAAGCCTTCAGCTCTTCAACATTTTCTGGAGCGTTGTGCTGATGGTAATGCTTCAGCTTGACATCATAAGGCAGCCGGTCATGGTTCTCATTCCCGTGGCGGCATCTCTTGTGATATTTACCGGCACGGTCATCTTCGGGGGAAGAAGAGCTACCGACGAACTTAAGAGGAGATTCTTTATCTGATGGCATTTAAAGGATGGATAAAAAAATATGAGCATCAGTATCATGAGGTACCCGCTTCGGATGAACTGAATGCGCCCGAGGACGTCACCGAAAACGTCCCCGCAAACACTGTCGGAATTGATCCCACAAAGGACTCCGTTAACGCTGTGGAAGAAAATGATGATGTTTCTTCTGCGGGCGGAGAACGTGAGATAAGCGATGATGAGGCAGCAGGCGTATCCTCAAGAGGTAGGGTCTTGTCGAGAATGATCTCATACATCTCGAACGAATCCCTCATCGGAAAGAGTCTTAAGACCGGTGAACTGAGAAAGAAGATGACTGAGCCCGAGTGGAATGTGCCCGAGCCCTTCAATCTTACATCCTTTGATCTTGGGAATTTCACGATGAAGATGCTCTCGTCAAAAGAAAACCCGGATCTAGAGCATGTTGTCCTTCAGCTTCACGGCGGGGGATATATGGGTGCGATAAGAAATGCATATTATGTATTTGCCGGACTTTATAATGAACTCAGCCACGGCATGAACGTATGCTGTCCGGATTACAGGGTTGCACCGGAGAATCCTTATCCCGCGGCTCTGGAGGATGCATATGCGACTTATGAATGGCTTATGACAAAAGCGGGATATAAGCCCGAGAACATCATATTAGCCGGTGACAGCGCGGGCGGCGGACTCTGCATGGCTCTTACCATGTATCTGAGAGACCGCGGCGAACCTCTCCCCGGAGGAATAATCGCAATGAGCCCATGGACGGATCTTACCGCATCGGGTGAATCATACGAAACGAATTATGATAAGGACCCTCTTTACGGAGGAACGAAGGAGAGTCTGATATACATCAATTCATATCCGGGTGACCATGATAAGAAGGATCCGTACATATCTCCCGCATTCGGAAGTTTTAAGGATTTTCCTCCCATGCTCATACAGGTCGGATCCAACGAGATGCTTCTGTCGGATTCGGAAACGGTTGCCGCCAAGGCAAGGGAAGAGGGAGTGAAACTCAGATTTACGGTGTATGAAGGAATGTTCCATGTGTTCCAGATGGCATATACCGCAATCCCCGAATCAAAGAGAGCGTGGATGGAAGCGGGACGATTCTTTGATGTGCTGTACCGTGAACATGATCCCGAACCTCTTTACTGACAGCCGATCCCGGAGTTAAGTGAAATGTTGTAAATACGGGCGTTTTCGGCTATAATCCAAATGGGTATCCGTAGTTTATAAACGCACTCTGAAAGGAGTAACGCTATGAGATGCAAAAGAACACCGCTTGAAGCTGAAGTTCAGAAATATGAGCTGGGAAAGGGACTTGAGGATGGCTTTGAACTCCTCAGTGATGTCATTACCAAGCAATGGTTTGTGACGGCCAAGCTCATACAGACAACCCGTGAAGACGGTTCGATCGTATGCCCTTACATTTCACACAGAAGAGGTAAGACCTTTATAGGTGAGGGAGACTACATCATCCTCGATGATGACGGCACCAAGCATGTTTGCGGCGGTGACAAGATCTTCCAGCGTTATGAGGAAGTAAAGTAAGTTGAATAATAAGCTTCTCTCCATCACCAAGGCTATATATTTTATTTTTGTTCTGTTTGTACTGCTTGTTTGTACAAACTCTGTCTTTCTGCTTGCCTCGGGAGCATCCGACACTCTTGTGATGCTCCTGTTTATTTTTATTCTTATCTTCCTGTGGATATGGCCCATGCCCTACGGACGCGATGTCAGGGACGGCAGGGTGAGACAGCTCTGGTACGGCACCATGCAGCTGCACATGTTCCTGGAGGCACTTGTCATTACCATATCCTATTCCGTCACTGAGCTTCTCCTGCTTCACAGAGTTGATGACGGTGTCAGTTACAACATCGCCGGGGGCCTGATCATCGCCTCCTGGTCAAGAATACTTTCCCACATCATAATCGCCACCGTTTTCCTTTCCATAACATTCTGGATCGGAAACATACGTATCTATATCTGCAGCGTGCAGCTCGGTATCAGGTACAGGGTCCTCGGTATCCTCTGCGGATGGATATTCCCCCTGAACATCATCGTGCTTGCGTTCATGATCTATAAGACAAAGCAGGAGGTTGATTTCGAGAACGAAAAGGCTCTGCTCAATGAACAGAGAAAGTCCGAGCAGATCTGTGCAACGAAATATCCCGTGCTTCTTCTGCACGGTGTCTTTTTCAGGGATTCCAAATTCTTCGATTACTGGGGAAGGGTTCCGAGGGAACTGATCATCAACGGATGCAGGGTCTTCTACGGTGAGCAGCAGTCCGCGGCCACTGTTGAGTCCTGCGGTCTCGAGGTTGCACGCAAGATAGAAGAGATAGTTAAGACGACAGGCTGCGACAAGGTCAACATCATCGCACATTCCAAGGGCGGTCTCGATGCAAGAAGCGCCATGTCCGATCCGGAGATAGCAAAGCATGTGGCTTCGCTTACCACAATCAATACTCCTCACAGGGGATGTGAATTTGCCGAGTATCTTCTGACAAAATCTCCCGAAAACCTGCGTAACACTGTGGCAAATGCATATAACAGGACTCTTACCAGAATGGGAGATTATGCTCCTGACTTTCTGGCCGCCTGCCAAAACCTCACGAGGTCTTTCTGCGCGGAGTTCAATGAAAGGGTTAAGGATCCCGAAGGTGTCTATATCCAGAGCTTCGGTTCGATCCTGAACAGACACAGCGGAGGACAGTTCCCCTTAAACCTTACCACCGGATTTGTCGGCATGTTTGACGGCCGCAACGACGGACTTGTCGGTGAGCAGTCATTTCCGTGGGGCTCCGATTTCCATATGATCACCACTACCGGCAAGAGAGGCATATCTCACGGTGATGTGATCGATCTTAACAGGGAAAACATTCCCGGATACGATGTAAGGGAATTCTATGTAAATCTTGTCGCGGATCTTAAGAAAAAAGGATTCTGATGATGGGCTCTCATTCATTTCACATATGCTTAAAAGGCGGCATCGACCTTGTTAAAACGGAAAGGTCCGGCCAGTGCTTCAGATGGATCGAAAGCGAAGGCTCTTTTCTGATACCCGCCGGCGGCATGCTCGCAAAAGTTTCCGAAGCCGGAGACGGTGTTGATGTTTTTCTTTTATCTTCCGCAGGAAAAAGAAAAACGACAGACATCGAGGCATTCTGGAAGAAGTACTTTGATGCGGAGCTTGATTACGAATCGATCAGAAAGATGCCCGATAAAAAGGACAGATTCTTAAATGGAGCGGCGGCTTCCGGAGAAGGCATCAGGATCATATATCAGGAGCCTTTCGAAACACTGATCACATTTATCATCTCGCAGAGAAAGAGCATACCCGCCATAAAGACGAGTGTTGAAAGAATATGCGCCGCAAACGGACGAAAGATACCCGGAAGCGACGTGTTCGATTTTCCTTCACCGAAGGAACTCAGCCTGCTCGGTGCGGATGAACTTGCGGCATGCGGACTGGGCTACAGGGCACCTTACATACACAGTGCCGCAGAGAGCGTTTACCACGGTGATACCGATCTTAAGAAGCTTTCCGGAATGTCCGATGACGAACTTCTCGAAAGTCTTATGAGTCTTAACGGAGTGGGAGTGAAGGTTGCGAACTGTACCGCGCTTTTCGGATTTCACAGACTTGACCTGTTCCCGATCGATGTGTGGATTCAGAGGGCGCTCGATACCTATTACGAAGGCACGTTTCCCCTGGAAAAATATCATCCTTACAACGGCATAATGCAGCAGTATATATTTGCTTTCCGAGGACAATTGTAGATCGACCCGCCCCCGCTTTATGCGGGGGCTTTTTGCTGTCATTTTTTATTCAAATTGCATAAAAATATGTCCGAAAATCTACGTTAATTATTGCACTTGTTCTGATATAATGTTGAAAGTGGGGCGAAACGGAAAACGGATTTCCCCCGAAAAATAAAGGCAGCAGAAAGGATATCCAAATGAGCAAACAAAAGAAAAGAAATGTCATTGTCGGACAGTCCGGCGGACCTACCGCCGCAATCAATTCCTCTCTTGCAGGTGTATTCCGTACAGCCAAGGACAGAGGATACGCTAAAGTATACGGTATGATCCACGGTATACAGGGCTTTATGGAAGGCAGATACGTAGACCTTTCCGAGCATATCCAGTCAGGTCTTGATGCGGAGCTTCTTAAGAGAACACCTTCTGCTTATCTGGGATCCTGCCGTTATAAGCTCCCCAATATCAATGAGGACAAGGAACTGTACGAGAAGATCTTCAAGATGCTCGATGAGCTCGAGATCGACTGCTTCATCTACATCGGCGGAAACGATTCGATGGATACCATCAAGAAGCTTTCCGATTATGCGATCATCTCCGGATCTGCTATCAGATTCGTAGGATGCCCCAAGACCATTGATAACGACCTTGCTCTTACCGATCACACTCCCGGATACGGCTCTGCGGCTAAGTACATCGGTACTTCCGTAAAAGAGATCATCCGTGACGGATGGAGCCTTGAGACCGCACACGGCCAGGTTGTCATCGTTGAGATCATGGGACGTAATGCAGGATGGCTCACCGGTGCTTCCGTTCTTGCAAAGAGCGAGGACTGTGACGGACCCGATGCTATCTATCTTCCCGAGATTCCTTTCGACGTTAAGTCATTCGTTGACAAGTGTAAGGAACTCCTCAAGACCAAGCAGTCAATCGTTATGTGCGTATCCGAAGGTATCCGTACCGCAGAGGGTAAGTATGTTTCCGAGATGACCGACGGTGTTGAGTATGTCGATGCATTCGGACACAAGCAGCTCACCGGAACCGCTACATATCTTGCAAATGTTGTAGCTAAGGAGATCGGCTGCAAGACCAGAGCTATCGAGCTTTCAACTCTTCAGAGAGCAGCTTCACACTGCGCATCCAGAATCGATATCCTCGAAGCATACGAGGTAGGCGGTGCCGCAATGAAGGCAGCTGACGAAGGTGATTCCGGAAAGATGGTAGTCTTTAAGAGACTTTCCGACGATCCTTACCAGGCAGGTACCGAGGTTAAGGACGTTCACAAGATCGCTAACGATGAGAGACTCGTTCCCAGAGAGTGGATCACCAAGGAAGGCACCTATGTTACTTCCGAGTTCGTAACCTACGTAAGACCTCTTATCCAGGGCGACGTTGCTCCCATCATGGTTGACGGTATTCCCAGACACCTTTACGTCAAGGGCTTCCAGGAACTCCTTTAATACCGAAGCATTTCATAAAGAGTCAGGAGATAACTTCTCCTGACTCTTATTTTATATTTGCGGGTGACGCAAAATGTATGAGGATTCGAGCTTCGTCGTCTGCGTTAGAAACGGCCGCCTGGCCTGAACGAAGTGAATGGCCTGCGGCATGAGCTGAAAC
>JAFWUY010000109.1 GCA_017524035.1 Lachnospiraceae bacterium
CATTCCCGATAATGCGGATTATGTTATCACGTTCGGTGAACTGAGGGCACTCTTAAGGTCTAAGGATGTGAAGCTTGAGCATGTCGACGGACAGTACCAGCTTGCTTCATCGTACGGAAAGAAATTCGCATCAAGCGGCGGCGTTGCGGGTGCGGTGCTTGAGTGCATGCGCGAAAGAGGAGAGGATACTTCGGATATCAGGCTCCTTAAGGTTGCCGGTGGTGAGGATTGCCGCAAGGCACTCCTTATGCTGAAAGCGGGAAGGCTCGAAGAAGATTTCATAGAGGGAATGGTATGTCCCGGAGGCTGCGTCGGCGGTCCTTCAAAGCATGCGACGGAAGCGGAGATCACCAAGGCGAGGAACAGTCTCCTTGCCAAAGCAGATGACCGCAGGATCCTGGAGAATCTGAAGGATTATCCGATGGATAAGTTCTCAATGAACCGTCACGGGCATATGGATCCCGAACTTGCAAGGGAAGTACTCGGAAACCGGTAAACAGGCGGACGGCTTACACTGTTTTCCGGTGAATCCGTAAATTATCCCGTTGTTCCCCGTGATGTGGAAATAGTTCCGAAAATAGTATATAATCAATAGTTGTATGCGACTGTAGTACATCGGTAGTATATCAGCTTCCCAAGCTGAGGAGGCGGGTCCGACTCCCGTCAGTCGCTTTTCGCAAACCTTGTGATCTTAATTGATTGCGAGGTTTGTTTTGCATAAATATAAAACATACATTTACGATAGGTTTTAGGAGGTTCTTATGGGGCTGGTCAGAACTAATGACAAATGCATCGGATGTAACAAGTGTATCAAAGCCTGCAGCAGCATGGGTGCCAATGTGGCCGTGGAAAAAGGCAGGGGAAATGTCATTGATGTAGATCCCGAAAGATGCATAGCATGCGGTGCATGTCTCGATGCCTGCAAGCACGGTGCCAGGGAGTACACCGATGATGTCGAGAAATTCTTTGATGATCTCAAAAAGGGTGTTAAGATATCCGTTCTTATCGCACCCGCTTTTCTTGCAAACTATCCGGGTGAATACGAGAAATATCTCGGAATGCTCAAAAAACTCGGAGTCAACCGCTTTATCAGTGTATCCTTCGGAGCGGATATCTGCACATGGGGTTACATCAAGTACATCACCGAGAATAAATTCCTCGGCGGAATATCACAGCCCTGTCCCGCAGTCGTTGGCTATATCGAGCGCTATACTCCCGAACTCATACCGAAGCTGATGCCTGTTCAGTCTCCAATGATGTGTGCCGCGGTCTATCTCAACAAGTATATGCATGTGAGCGACAAACTGGCATTCATAAGTCCCTGCATTGCCAAGAAAAATGAGATAGACGATCCCAACAACAGGGGATATGTTTCCTATAACCTTACCTTCAAACGTCTTGTTGAATATCTTAAAAAGAATCCCGTAAGCGGTGCCGTTCCTTACAAGGATGAGATAGAATACGGTCTCGGATCGATCTATCCCATGCCCGGCGGATTAAAGGAGAACGTTTACTGGCTGCTGGGGGAAGATGCCCTTGTAAGACAGATGGAAGGTGAGCATCATATGTATGAGTATCTTCAGCACAACAAGGAGCTCCTCAAGTGCGGAAGATCTTCGTATCTGTTCGTGGATGCCCTCAACTGTACCAACGGCTGTCTGTACGGAACCGGAACGGAAGTCCGTGCCGATATGAAGGAAGATGTATTCATGGCCATCCAGAAGATCAAAGCCGACAGCAAGAACCATTCCAAGAAGTCTGCCTGGGGAAGGGAGCTTACTCCCGAAAAGAGACTCGCAGCGCTTAATAAGCAGTTTGCCGATCTTAATCTCAACGATTTCCTCAGGAAGTACACGGACAGAAGCGCGCAGTGCAGGGTCAAGACACCGAACGCAAAGGAACTTGAAGATATCTACAGACAGCTCAAGAAGGATACTTCCGAAAAGCGCAACATTGACTGCGGATGCTGCGGATATGATTCGTGTGAAGAAATGGCTGTTGCCATCTACAACGGATTCAACCATATCCACAACTGTGTCCACTTTATCAAGGACCGTGCTTATGAAGAGAAGGACAAGGCTGTCGAACTCAGCGAAGAAGTAAACAGGACTCAGGAGGAGATGCGTCAGAAGAAACTGTCTCTTGCTGAAGAGATCGGAGAGAACTTCTCTTCCATGAGAGAAACCATCACCCAGATGGAAGAGACTGGTAATGATAATGCGCATCAGACAGAGGGCATCTCGAAAGAGATGGGCCAGGTCAATGATTTCGCCAATGAATTAAAAGAAGTCCTTAATACCATTTCCGAATGTCTGGACAGACTTGAAGCAAACAATACCGCCGTTATCGGCATAGCTTCCCAGACAAACCTGCTTGCACTTAACGCATCCATAGAGGCTGCCCGTGCAGGTGAGGCCGGAAGAGGATTCGCTGTGGTTGCCGATGAGATCAAGAAGCTCGCGGAAGATTCCAAGACTACGGCCGATGACAGTAATGCCAACAATAAGGATGTAAAGGAAACCGTTGAGCATCTTATGGAAGAGGCTGCCAAGCTGAGCGAGATAGTAAACAGCGTCAACGGAAGGGCAACGACACTTGTTGCATCATCGGAGGAGACAGCAGTATCCATTGGTCTTATGAGGGATATGGCTGAAAATGTCGAGGCTTCCCTAAGAGAGATTCTTGAACACTGACCTGCAGATATGAATTATATAAATATAGCGGCAGCGGTGCTCTCGCTTTTCCCTTTTTATGCGATCTACCTGATGGATATATCCGGAAAGGTACATCGCCGGGGAATGGTCCTTTCGGGCATTATTCATCGGATTTATCAAAAGCAAAAACAACTGACGCATGCGTCAGTTGTTTTTATGTAAGATATTATTTCGTTTATCCGAGGCTTATTCGATCACATCGGAGATCTCGAATTTTCCGTCTTCTATCATTTTATAGATGTCGTCGATCGGAACGGGCTTGCTGTAGTAGTAGCCCTGCAGTCTGTCGCATCCCACCATGGTCAGGAACTCTACACACGCTTCGTTTTCAACGCCTTCCGTAAGCGTCTTCATTCCGAGGTTATCCGCAAGGTCTATGATCGTACAGATGATCTTCTTGGAATTCTCGGTATTTTCCTCGTATTCCGGATCTCCGAAATTCTTGAGAAATACCATGTCTATCTTGAGCACATCGAAATGGAAATCCTTGAGTACGTTGAGGGATGAGTATCCGGATCCGAAATCGTCAAGCCACAGGCTGTAGCCTTTTTCGTGGAGGATATCCATTGATTTCTTGAGTCCTACGGTATCATCCGTCAGGGCACTTTCCGTAATCTCCACATGGAGATATTCCCTCGGGATGTTGTATTTTGCGACAAGATCTTCGAGTACCGCGATCGCATCCATCAGTTCGAAATCAAGTCTTGAGAAGTTGAGAGATACGGGGAATATCTTTTCACCCTTGTCGAGTCTTTCCCTCATATCCCTGCAGACGGATTCGTAAACACATTTATCGAGCTTTTCGATCTGTCGTGATTCCTCGAGAACCGGTATGAACACTCCGGGTGAAAGAAAACCGTATTTGGGATCTATCCAGCGTGCAAGAGCTTCGCAGCCGCAGAGCTTTTTGTCCTCCGACCATACGACGGGCTGATAGTAAACCTTGATATATCCTTCACGGACGGCTTTATCGATATTGTTGATGATATAGTTACGAAGCTTGAAGCTCTCGGCCATCTTGTCATCGTATTCAACATACGATCTGTCTGCCTGATGGCTGATGGTTGTGCATGCATATCTTGCCCTGTCTATCTCGAGACGGGGATCTTCGAGTTCTCCGCTCGGACGGTACGCGCCTACCTTAAGGGTCAGATAAAGCTCATCGGGAGTGTCTTTGCTGATGGAATCCTGCAGCTTTTTGATCCTGTCGAGGTAGTCCGGCTTGTCGGTAAGTATCGTGAAATGGTCATTGGAGAGTCTTGCGTAGGAATCACCCTCGAAAAGCTCGGTGATCTCTTTTGACAGGTTTATCAGCAGCTCATTACCCTTCATGTAGCCGAGAGAGTCGTTGTAGAGCTTGAAATTCTCGATATTGATGAAAAGATAAACGAGGTTATCCTTTTTGATAGTTTTGAGCTGTTCAAATGCCTTATCCGTAAAGCCCTTGGCGTTCGGGATGCCGGTCAGTTCATCTGTCACGGATGCGATCATGAGCTTTTCGGATTTTTCCGCTTCGGAATGACGCTGGTGATAGATGCTTATGACAACGGTGATCATTGAGATATAGAAGGTCGCAAAGTTGATCTTGTCACCTTCGTTCATTCCCAGTGTGCCGTCTTTCAGGGGAACATATCTGTCAAGATAGAGGATATATCCGTTACCGATGGCCCACAGCATGAGGAACGATATGTACGGGCGCCAGATCAGAAGGCACGCAGCATAGAGGACCATGGTAAGAAAGCACAGGATCATCCTTCCTTTTGAATAATCGTTTGCCGAAACGGTCCATCCGAAATACATGCATATGCCGGTGAATATGAGAGTGAGGAAAAGACTGAGCCTTTTGGATCTGCCTATCTTGTCCTTCAGGTAAAGAAGCGAATAGACCAGCATTATCGCTCCCATGGTAAGGAGCATCCAATAACTCTTCGTATATGTAAAGAAACTGCCGAATGTGAATTCGTATTTTCCCGAGAAGATATACTTGTTCAGGTATCTGACGATCATCCATGTTTCGAGAACAATGATGATCGAAGACATATAGATCGTGGAGCGTACATTCGCATCACGATGGAATTTTTTTTCATAATCGGACATTTTGAAGAACCCGAGTGCACGGAGGATCTTCGTTCCGGTCTTTTCCTTCTTTTCCATATGTTATTCTCCCCAAAAAGAAACCTGAAAACCGGGCGCTCAGGCTGCGCCGTAAATCCTTTGCTCAGGCCGCGTAGTCCGGAGCATCCGGATCGTAGACTTCGGCATTTACGAATGCATCGGTCCTGAGTTTAACGTTCTCCTGCAGATTTCTGTAGAAGAACTGATAGTCGTAAATATGATAAGCACCTTGAGGAAGTCCCTTGATCGAAGGGGGATAATCCGAAGGTGAGATATCCGTCATTTTGAGTACGCCGCGCTCCGTATCTATGTAGCATCCGCACAGTGCCGGTGTTTCACTTACGATGTTTCCGGAACGGTCGGTGAAGCATGCCCCCTTGTTCTCTTCCCTGATGGCGGGAGTGGAATCGGTTCTCCAGTTAAGAGGGTTGATGGCTATGGCATGAACGCCCGAAGGATAAATGAATGTACCGGTAACCACCTCATCCTCGCATTCGAAGCTTACGATTACTCCGGTATCGCAATCCATCTGTGCGGGAATTATCTGTGGATACGCCGAGATTTCTTCCTCGGTTACGGGCCATCCTATGGCATATACCGCGATCAGCCTGGAACTGAGCTCTTCATCGCCGAAGTATTCTTTTAACAGTCTGACACACATATCCGCACCCTGCGAAAAACCTGCAATGATGATCGGACGTCCGTTGTTCTCGTTATCAAGATACCATTTGAAGGCTCTCGATATATCGCTGTAAGCAATCCCGAGGTATTCCTCGCGTTCATCCTCGGAAAGGTTGTAGACCTTCATGGATGCCTGCCTGTAGAAGGGCGCATACATTCTTGTGCAGTCTTCGTAAATGCCGCGTTCCATGTTGAGGGCACCGACGAAATCCCTCATTGTGGCGGTATCTGAAAGTGACATATTATATTCGTCTTTGGTATCAACGGTGGGAGCGATAAGAAAGAGATCTGCCGCCATATCCTCACCTTCGGCATAATATGCCCAGTTGGAAATAAGCGAATATTCGGGTGTTTTTTCACTGTGGTATGAAACCGCATAGATGATTCCGACCATCACCGTGATGAGCAGAATTCCGGAAAGAAGGACTATTCTCTTTTTGAGTCTTTGTTCTTCCATAGATAGAGTAATTATAACTCTTTTTCGGGGAATTACTCAACGCTTAAGTAAGCATTTCCCATATTTTGCTATTATATGAGATGTGATATAATAAATGTTTGTCAAAAGAATAAATAACAAAGGATATACAGACGTGAAAGGCGTTAAGAGATTTACCGCTACATTTTTGATAATCACCGGATTGGTATTGCTCCTGGCTGAAGGGGCTTATGCCTATCTTTTGCATACCCGTTTCGAGCTCTTCGGACATCCCTGCGATATTTATATGGAGAATATCAGCTTCGAAGGAAGTGAGATAACCGATTTTGCGACACTTGAAAACGGTCTCAGAAAATTCCCGCATTTAAAGACGGTCGATACCGGTTCGTTTATGATGTATGCGGAGGATATTCCGGAGCTTCAGAGAACCTTTCCGAATGTCACGTTCAGATATGATACCTGGGTGAACATCGAGGGAGCGGATTATCCCATTGATGCAACGGAGGTCAATCTTACCGATCACGGCTATACCGACCTTGATGCACTCATTGCCAAGCTTGCGTTCATGTCCGGCCTTCAGACCGTATTTTTCGGTGAGAACCATATCACAGCCGCCGATAAGTTCACTCTTATGGACAGATTCCCCGGAGTGGATTTCAAGGTTGTCGAGATATATAACATCGGCGGAGTAGATATCCCCGCAAATGCCGAGAGCATAGATTTCACCTGGGCCACGATCGATAAGACTCTTATCGATAAACTGGACATTTTCCCCGATCTTAAGTCTGTGGATCTTCACGGACACGACCTTAACTGGGATGAAAGACTCGAATATGCCAGAAGATATCCCAAGGTTAATTTCGGATGGGATGTGGAATTCGGCGAGGAAGTATATGATTCCTATGAAGTGACGGAGATCGATCTTTCAAGACAGAGATTTACGACGGACGATCTCGAAACGCTGAAGGAACTGACTGAGCAGATCAGGGGACTTGATAAGCTCATAGTCTGCGACTGCGGACTCGATAATGAAACACTCGGGGAGTTCAGAAAAGAAGTACCCGATGTCAATGTTGTATGGCGCCTGTACATGGGCAAATGGAAGCTCAGGACCGACCAGGTAACATTTTCCGTGCTCATCTACAATTACAATTACGAACGTCTCAGAAGCAAGGATATCCAGGTCCTCAAGTACTGTACCGATCTGAGATGCCTTGATCTCGGACATCAGTCGATCGTTGATATCAGTGTAATAGGTGATTATCTGCCTGAGCTCAGGCTCCTTATCATGGCCGACAACTGGATCAATGACCTTTCGCCTCTGGCGAAGTGCAAGCATCTTCATTATCTCGAACTGTTTGTAAATAACCTTACGGATATTTCTCCTCTCGGAGAGCTTCATGAGCTTGTCGATGTAAATATCAGCTATAACAGAAGACTCTCGGATATTACTCCGCTGCTTAATTCTCCTATGATGGAGAGGGTATGGCTTGAGAGTACATCGGTTTCGTCGGAGGATTTCGATCTTCTCGAAGCGACATATCCCAATGCCAAGGTTGTCCGTGTCGTAAGAGGAAGACCTTCCGTTGACCAGGGCTGGAGGGACGGATGTGCCAGATACCAGCAAATGATGGATATGTGGTTCAATAACTATTACGGGGACGAGTTCTCAAGATTTGACCTGAAGGCTTATGAACTGGGACTGAGGGACGATGAACCGGTACCGCCATTTTATTGATGACCGTATGTCATGGCAGTGGGAATGCCCTGAGTTACGGGGCTTTCCCATTAAAATAAAAAATTTGGATTAGGTGTTGCATTTTATATTTTCATGTGATATTATTATCAAGCTTTCAAGGCAAATCGGGGTGTGGCTCAGTTTGGTTAGAGCGCCGTCTTAGGGAGGCGGAGGCCGCTAGTTCGAATCTAGTCACTCCGACGAAAACCTGTACGCGAGTAGCGTGCAGGTTTTTTTATTGTCTGATGAAGATGATGTGAGAGTTCACATTCAGGTCTCCTTGAGTTTTTTTCTCATTCCGATGATGAGTGGGATGACCATGATGATCCACACGATGGGTTCCGAGAGGATGATGCCCATGTATTGCAGTACGGGGGTAAGATAAAGTGCTATCAGCAGCTTTCCGAGAAGCTCTGCAAAGCTTGATATAACGGGCAGTCTGTGTTCGCCCATTCCCTGGAGGGAATTCCTGAAAATAGAGATGACTGCCGGGATGAAGTAGAACAGTGTGTCCACCTTTTGATATCTGACCGCATTCCATATGATCTCATGCTCGTCGGTACTTGCGATCGCTTTGATGATAGCCGGACACAGGGTATAGCTGATGAGGATACAGACAATGCTCAGGACCCATGATATTCCGACAGTCACTTTTATCCCCTCGCGTATACGATCCTTTCTTCCTGCACCGTAGTTCTGGCCGCTGTAGGTTGCCATGGATGTTCCGAAGACACCGAATGGAAGCATATATATGCCCGAGAGCTTTCTCGTTGCCGCATGTGCGACCACGATATTGCCGCCGAGTCTGTTGATGGCAGACTGCAGTGACAGGGTTCCGAAAGCGACCATAGAACTCATGAGTGCCATTGAGATACCTGAAGAAAGCAACATTCTGAGGCCTGACCTTCTGGCAGGGATAAGTTCACGGATGCGGAATCTTAATTCCTTATACCTTATGAATGTATATACAAAGCAGGCGGCTGAGCAGATGATCTGACTGGTCACCGTGGCGAGAGCAGCTCCGGGTGTTCCCAGCTTAAATCCTCCCACAAAGAGCACATCAAGTCCTGTATTGAGAAGTGTTGATACGATAAGGAATATAAGAGGGGTATATGCATCGCCTACGGCCCTTAGGGATGCTGCAAGGCAGTTATAAAGTGCAGAGAATATGAGGCCGGCTATCATGATGCCTATGTAGGCTGACGCATTGTCCATTACATCTGATGGAACATTCAGGATGCTTAGGATGCTGTCCAGAAAGAGCAGGCAAAAAGCG
>JAFWUY010000110.1 GCA_017524035.1 Lachnospiraceae bacterium
CTCTTCCTCAGGCACCCCAGCAGTTCAAGCAGCTTCTTATGACATCCGGATTTGACCGCTATTTTCAGATAGCTCCCTGCTTCAGGGATGAGGATGCAAGAGGCGACCGTACTCCCGGCGAGTTCTACCAGATGGATATGGAGATGGCATTCGCCACTCAGGACGATGTCCTTGGTGTACTTGAGAAGGTTCTTGTTCCCGTATTCGAAAAGTACGGAATCTATGACCGTATCACTCCCGCTCCTTTCAGGAGGATTCCTTTCAGGGAGGCTATGGAAAAGTACGGATCCGATAAGCCCGATCTTCGTATCGATCTTGAGCTTAGGGATGTGACCGAGATCTTAGGCGGTATCGATTTTGAGCCTTTCAAGGGTCAGTGCATCGAAGCTGTTGTTGTTACGGGATTTAATGCGACAAGAAAACAGATCGACCAGCTTGTAGCGGACGTTGAGGTTCAGACCGCAAGAAAGACCTGCTGGTTCAGATATGACGAAAACGGCGAGATCGTAGGCGGAATTGCAAAGTTCCTTCAGCCCATCAAGGATGAGGTGGTAAGCAGGCTCGGACTTGAGAAGGGAAGCTTTGTCGGAATTGCGGCAGGCCCCAAGGCGGCTGCACTCAAGACCGCAGGCGTTCTCCGCACAAAGCTCGGAACTCTCTGCCCCGAGCATATGGATAAAGAACAGTACCAGTTCTGCTGGATCGTTGATTTCCCCATGTATGAGATCGGTGAGGAATCAGGAGAGCTTGAGTTCTGCCACAATCCGTTCTCAATGCCCGTAGGCGGACTTGAGACTCTTGAAAAAGCGGAAAGAGGTGAGATGGATCCTCTTGATATAATGGCCAACCAGTATGACCTTGTAATCAACGGATATGAGTCCGCATCGGGAGCGGTAAGAAATCACGATCCCGAGATCATGGTCAAGGCATTCGAACTTGTACGTCTCGGCGAAGCTGAAGTCAAGGCAAAGTTCCCCGCAATGTACAATGCGTTTACTTACGGAGCACCTCCTCATGCGGGAGCCGCACCCGGAGTTGACCGTATGATAATGCTTCTTACCGGAGAAGAATCCATCCGCGAAGTCATAACCTTCCCCATGAACAAGAACGCACAGGATGTTATGATGGATGCTCCTTCACCCGTATCACAGCATCAGCTCGATGAACTGCACCTTAAGTGCGTACCGGCAGAAGAGTGAGGAAACAGCGCAAGCTGTCCCCTTGTTTTGAATAAGCGATGAGACTGTATCTGATAGACGTTGAACAATTGCAGGATGAGGAAACGGGACGCGGTCTGTGTGAAATATCCCGCGATCTCATTGATGTCTACAGAAGAGACAAGGCCGATAAATGCAGGAGCATTTCCGCGAGAGGCTTATCCCTCGGTGTCGGGCTTGCCCTTCAGCTTGCCGCAAGGGGATATGTCGAAGACGTATCAAGAGCGGAGAAGGGGATTCCCATAGCGCTTAAAGCGGAAGAAGCTGTCAGGGTGCTCGAAAGAAACGGCGAGCCCATAAAGCTTGCCTACAGTATCGAGAATTCGGGCAAGCCTTACCTGGAGCCCGGTATAGATATTCCCGTGGGAAGTACGGGCATTCCTTTTTTGAGCATTTCGCATTCGGGCAAATATGTTGCGCTTGCGCTTTCTTATTACGAGGTTGGTATTGATATCCAGGAAAGGAAACCCATCAATACCGAGAAGATCTCGACCAGGTATTTTACCGAAAGGGAAGCCGCACTGATCCGCAGGGATCCCGCTCTTTTCTTTACATTCTGGTCACGCAAGGAAGCGTGGGGAAAATGCGAAGGCGGCGGACTGGTTCCCGGACTTCACAGGGACTTTTCGGATCTTTCCAAGGGCCTGTCCAGATACTATCTGTGGAATGAGAACAATAATCCCGAAGGGTATTCGCTCTGCGTTTGCGAGAAACTTTCCTGATAAGGGATTCAGAGGATTTTATGAAGATTTTCCTGTCTTGGTTAAAAAACTATAAAAAGGAGGCATTCTTTGCCCCTTTTTTTAAGTTGACCGAGGCATGCTTTGAACTCTTTGTTCCTCTTGTGATGGCGCGCATAATCGATATCGGAATAGTAAAGTCCGATAAAAGCGTCATCCTGCAGAACGGGATCATCCTTATAGCACTTGCCGCAGCGGGACTGATAGTTGCGATAACGGCTCAGTATTTTGCCGCAAGGGCTGCGGTGGGTGTGTCCGGAAGCCTGAGGAAACAGCTTTTTGCCCGCATCATGAGCATGGAAGCTTCGGAGGTTGATAAAGCGGGAACTTCAACGCTGATAACCCGCATGACTTCGGATATCAATCAGGTACAAACAGGCGTCAACATGACGTTAAGGCTTCTGCTCAGAAGCCCCATCATTGTTTTCGGCGCAATGATTATGGCGTTTACCATAGATGTGCCGAGTGCCCTTATCTTCTGCGTGGCGGTGCCGGTACTCGCGGTGATCGTCATCGGGATCACACGCTTTAGCATTCCGATGTTTTCCGGTGTGCAGAAGCTTCTGGATTCCGTAATGCTTTCATCGAGAGAGAATCTTACCGGTGTCAGGGTCATCCGTGCATTCAATCTCCAGGATGATGAAAAGAAAGCATTCACCGAAAAGAATACCGCTCTGAGGAAAAAGCAGATAAGTGCATCGAATTTTACGGCACTTACTAATCCGGTGACTTTTATCATCGTGAACACCGCTGTGATGTTCCTGATCTACAAGGGTGCGTTAAGGGTCAACATCGGCGCCATAACCCAGGGCGAAGCGGTTGCCATACTCAATTACATGAGCCAGATCCTGGTAGAGCTTTTGAAGCTCACCAATCTGATAGTTACGATAACCAAGTCACTTGCATCGGCACAGAGAGTTTCGGCGGTGCTGGAGAAACAGGACGGTTCCTCAAAACAGGGAGAATGGTCTGACGGTTCGCCGGATAACTCCGGAATTAGTTCTTCACCGGCCGCAGAAACAGCGGAAACGTCCAGAAGTTTCAGCGACATAGTTGTGTTCGACAATGTTTCACTCAGATATTCAGGCGGCTCCGAGCCCGCGATATCAGATATTTCTTTTTCGGTAAAGAAGGGACAGACAGTCGGTGTTATCGGCGGCACAGGTTCGGGTAAGAGTTCGCTCGTAAATCTCATACCCGGAATGTATGAAGCGACGGGCGGAAATGTGACAGTGCTTGGCGAGAATGTCAGGAGTACCGACAGAGTAAAGCTCCGCGAGAGGATAGGAGTGGTTCCGCAGAAAGCCGTTCTTTTTAAGGGAACCGTCCGCAGCAATATGCTGATCGGAAACGGAAATGCAACCGACGAAGAGATGATAAGCGCCCTTAAGAAGGCACAGGCGTTTGATTTCATCTCGGAGAAGGGCGGACTTGATGCTGAAGTCCTTCAGAGCGGCAGGAATTTCTCCGGAGGACAGAGACAAAGGCTCACCATCGCAAGGGCTCTTGTGAGAAAGCCTGAGATCCTGATACTTGATGATTCCACATCGGCGCTGGATTTCCTTACAGAAAAGCGCATCCGCGAAGAGATCGCAGGGATCGGTGATTCAACGGTCTTCATAGTGTCACAGCGTGCTTCATCAGTCATGAATGCGGATATGATAATCGTTCTCGATGACGGTAAGGCAGTGGGCATCGGAACTCATGAAGAGCTTCTTAAGACATGCGAAGTGTATGAAGAGATATATTATTCTCAGTTCGAGAGAAAGACATGATTCCCGGATGAGATCAATATAAAAAACAATATTTGTAAACAGGCAAATACAGTGTAGGAGGAAATAAATAAATGAAGGAGTTAATGCTCGGAAATAAAGCATTTGCGCGCGGACTTTATGAAGCGGGCTGCAGCTTTGTTTCCAGTTATCCCGGAACGCCCAGTACCGAGGTCACGGAAGAGGCGGTAAAGTATGATGAGATCTACTGCGAGTGGGCGCCCAATGAAAAGGTTGCCATGGAAGCGGCGTTCGGTGCGTCACTGGCCGGTGCGCGCAGCTACTGCGGAATGAAGCACGTGGGACTCAATGTTGCGGCAGACCCTCTTTATACAATGTCATATACCGGCGTAAACGGCGGTGTTGTCATCTGCGTTGCCGATGATGCGGGAATGCATTCATCACAGAACGAGCAGGATTCCAGACATCACGCCATTGCATCCAAGGTTCCCATGCTCGAGCCTTCGGACTCCGCTGAGACTCTTTCTTTTGTAAAACTTGCATATGACCTTTCAGAGGAATATGACACTCCCGTCATCGTAAAGATGTGCACGCGTGTGGCCCATTCACAGTCTGTAGTCGAGACTTCCGAAAGAGCACAGATCGCAAGAAAGCCTTACGAGAAGAACATTCCCAAGAATGTAATGATGCCCGGAAATGCGATAAAGAGACATCCTTTTGTTGAGGAGAGAACCGAGAAGCTCCGCAAGCTGGCTGAGACCGCTTCCTTTAACAGGGTTGAGTGGAGAGATGCATCCTGCACCGGTAAGCATGTGGGCATCATCACCTGCTCCACCACATATCAGTATGTAAGGGAAGCGTTCGGAAATACCGTTTCCGTATGCAAGCTCGGCATGGTCAATCCCCTTCCCGTTGATCTCATCAAAGATTTCGCGTCAAAGGTTGATACCCTCATCGTAGCTGAGGAGCTCGATCCCATCATCGAAAACCACTGCAGGGCGCTCGGTCTTAATGTATACGGCAAGGATGTTCTCCCCATCTGCGGAGAATTTTCACAGAACCTCCTCAAAAAGTGCCTGTCATCTCTTGTCACCGGAAAAGAGTACGACGGAGAAGATGTCGTATCTGTTGAAGATCAGATTCCCATGAGACCTCCCGTAATGTGTGCGGGATGTCCTCACAGAGGACTGTTCTATACTCTCAGCAAGAACAAGTGCACCGTGCTTGGCGATATCGGATGCTACACCCTCGGCGCCGTGGCACCTCTTTCCGCAATGGATATGACACTTTGCATGGGTGCCTCCGTAAGTGCCATCCACGGCTTCAACAAGGCAGGCGGCGGTGAGAATGAAGGCAGGACAGTAGCCGTTATCGGCGATTCGACCTTCATGCATTCCGGAATGACCGGTCTTGCAAATATCGCATACAACCAGTCGGATTCGACTGTCATCATCCTGGATAATTCCATCACCGGAATGACCGGACACCAGCAGAATCCCACCACCGGTCTTAACATCAAGGGAGATCCCGCGGGCAAGATCGATCTCGAGGCTCTCTGCCGCTCAATGGGATTCGAGCGTGTACGCGTTGTCGATCCCTACGATCTTAAGGCCTGCGATGAAGCGATCAAGGAAGAGCTCTCAGTCAAGGCTCCTTCTGTCATCATTTCAAGAAGACCCTGTGCACTTCTCAAGAATGTCAAGCACAATCCTCCTCTTAAGGTTAACAGGGATAAGTGCGTAGGCTGCAAGTCCTGCATGAAGATAGGATGTCCCGCGATTTCAATGAAGGACGGAAAAGCACATATCGACAATACTCTTTGTGTCGGTTGCGGAATCTGTGAGCAGCTTTGCCCGGTAGGAGCATTTGAATCCTGCCAGAAGGAGGACTGAAGATGAGTACCAGAAATGTAATGATAGTGGGAGTCGGCGGTCAGGGCTCACTCCTTGCAAGTAAGCTTCTCGGACGCCTTCTTCTCGATGAAGGATATGATGTCAAGGTTTCCGAGGTTCACGGAATGAGCCAGAGAGGCGGAAGCGTTGTGACTTATGTAAGATACGGTGAGCATGTATATTCTCCCGTTATCGATAAGGGCGAAGCCGATGTAATTGTTTCCTTTGAACTTCTTGAGGCTGCAAGATGGCTTCCTTTCCTTAAGAAGGACGGTCAGATCGTGACCAACATCCAGCAGATAGATCCCATGCCCGTCATAACCGGTGCAATGCAGTATCCCGGCGAGCTTGTCGATAAAATGAAAGCTGCGGGGGCTAAGGTCGATGCTCTTGACTGCCTTAAACTTGCCGAAGAAGCCGGCTCATCAAAGGCTGTCAACATAGTTCTCATGGGACGTCTTTCACATTACTTTGACATGCCCGAGGAGGCCTGGATGAAAGCAATGGAAGCCATTGTTCCCGCCAAGTTCCTCGAAATGAACAAGAAGGCATTTGAACTTGGCAAGAACGCGTAAAGTGAACAGGGGTGAACAGGGGGACGGTTCCTCCGTTCACTTTTAAAATCAAAAACGTGAACGGAGGAACCGTCCCCTTGTTCACCATCAGGAGAAAAAAGTGGAAAGGTATTTTCAGAAAGAAGCTGAATGCGCTTCGAGAGAAGAGATCACCAGGATCCAGAACGAAAAGCTCACAGAGCAGGTAAAGCATGTATGGGATAATGTTCCCTATTACCGCAAAAAGATGGAGAAGGCAGGAGTCACCCCCGATGACATTAAGTCCATCGAGGATCTTCACAAGCTTCCCTTTATGTCCAAGGCCGATCTCAGGGAGACTTATCCCGACGGTCTTCTCGGAGTTTCCAAAAAGGATGTTGTAAGGATCCATTCAACTTCCGGAACCACAGGAAAAAGAGTAATAGCATATTATTCCAAGGAAGATCTCGACATGTGGGAGACCTGCTGTGCGAGAGCACTTGTTGCCGCAGGCGCGACCGAGGAGGATGTCGTACAGATCTCTTACGGCTACGGTCTGTTTACCGGAGGACTCGGAGTTCACGGCGGAAGCCAGAAGGTCGGATGCATGACCGTTCCCATGTCATCGGGTAATACCGAGCGTCAGATCATGTTCATCCAGGATCTTAACGCATCCATCATCTGCTGCACTCCTTCCTATGCCGCATACCTCGGCGAATCCATGAAGGAGATGGGACTTACTCCCAAGGATATTCCTCTTAAGGCCGGCATCTTCGGAGCAGAGGCATGGAGCGAGGAGATGAGGAAGAGCATTGAGGAATCCCTCGGCATCAAGGCATATGATATCTACGGACTCACCGAACTATCCGGTCCCGGCGTTGCATATGAATGCAGTGAGCAGCACGGAATGCACATTAATGAGGATCACTTCATCGCGGAGATCGTCGATCCCGATACGCTTGAAGTTCTTCCCGAAGGTTCTACGGGAGAACTCGTTTTCACGGCAATCGACAAGAAGGCTTTCCCCATGATGAGATACCGTACCAAGGATATCTGCAGGCTTACCAAGGAAAAGTGCAGCTGCGGAAGAACCTTCATCAGAATGGCCAAGCCCATGGGAAGAAGCGATGATATGCTCATCATCCGCGGAGTCAACGTATTCCCTTCACAGATCGAAACCGTTCTTCTCGAGCACGGTTATCAGGCTAACTACCAGATCATCGTTGACCGCGTGAACAATACCGATACATTCGATATCCAGGTAGAGATGACTCCCGAGATGTTCACCGATAATGTCTCTGATATAACCAAGGCTCAGAACGAACTTATGCAGGGCCTTGTCAATATGCTCGGAATCAAGGCCAAGGTCACACTTGTAGCACCCCAGACCATCGCAAGAAGCGAAGGAAAGGCCGTGCGTGTTATCGATAAGAGAAAAATCTGATAAGGAGGTACTTATATGAGCGTTAAACAGATCTCGATCTTTCTTGAAAACAAGCCCGGCAAAATGTTTGAGATGACTGAAATTCTTGCAGAGCGCGGAATCAACATGAGAGGTATCTCCCTTGCAGAGACCGAAGGCTTCGGAATCGTACGTATCATTGTTGACGATGTATACGAAGCGACAACCGTGCTTAAGGATGGGGGTTACATCAACAAGCTCACAAGCGTTGTTGTTGCTGAGATTCCGGATATCCCCGGTGGCCTCAGCATGATCCTCAAGGTATTTGCAGATGAGAAGATCAACCTTGAATATATGTATGCGCTTTCCGCAGAGCATTCTGGAAACAAGGCATACATGGTATTCCGCGTCAACGATCACAAGGTTGCACAGGCAGCTCTTACCAAGGCCGGCATCCGCGTAGTATCACAGGACGATATCCCGACACTTTAAACAGGTGAACAGGGGGACGGTTCCTCCGTTCACTTAGATCCCGGTGAACGGAGTAACCGTCCCCCTGTTCACCACCCTGTTTTTCCATCAATAAGATCATGAAGAATAAAAGCGGCAAAAAGATCATGAAGAGACTGTTCGGATATATCGGAAGATATATTCCTGCGGGAGTCTTTGTGCTCATTTTTGCCGCTGTTTCTGTGGCGTTTTCCCTTTATATCCCCGTTCTTACCGGAAGAGCGGTTGACCTTCTTACCGTGGGACCCGGCAATATTGACATGGACGCGGTTATTGCAGCCGCCGGCAAGGTCGGTATCGCTGCACTTATTTCCGCTTTCTTCCAGTATCTGATGAGCAGGCTCGGAAATCACATTACATACCATGTGGTAAGCGATATCAGAAATGATGCCATGAAGAAGATACAGGAGCTTTCAATAAGCTATCTGGATTCACACAGGACCGGCGATATACTGAGCCGCATGATAACGGATGCGGATACATTCGCAGACGGCCTGCTGATGGGCTTTACACAGCTTTTTACAGGCCTTATGACTATCATAGGGACGCTTATCTTTATGGTGAGTCTTAATCCCCTGATCGCACTTCTCGTAGTCCTTATCACTCCTTTATCACTTGTTGTTGCAAGATTCATCGCAACAAGATCCCATTCCATGTTCAAGGCACAGTCCGAAGCGAGAGGCACACTTACCGAGCTTACGGAGGAGATGATCTCATCGCAGAAGACCGTGAGAGTTTTTTCATACGAAGGCGAAGCCATAGAGCAGTTTGAAAAAGCTGATGATAAGCTTTGCGATGCTTCCCTTAAGGCAATCTTTATTTCCAGTCTTACCAATCCATCCACAAGATTTGTCAATTCCTGCGTCTATGCCCTTGTGGGTGTGGGCGGTGCCATATATGCGATAAGAGGCGGAATTACCGTCGGAGGACTTACTGCGTTCCTCGGATATGCAAGCCAGTATACCAAGCCGTTTAATGAGATCTCCGGTGTCATAACGGAATTCCAGAATGCTCTTGTATGCGCAGGAAGGATATTCGAACTCATTGACGAAGAAAGCGTCATTGCCGAAGCGGCTGAACCTGTAGCCAAGGACAGCGTGAACGGCGATGTTGAGATAAGCAATGTAGATTTCAGCTATGTTCCCGAAAGACCTCTCATCGAGGATCTGAACGTTAATGTAAAGAGCGGACAGAGAATCGCCATAGTCGGTCCCACAGGATGCGGCAAGACTACCATCATCAATCTGCTCATGAGATTTTACGAACCCGATGACGGATGCATCAGGATCGACGGAAGAGATATAAGGGAGATATCCAGGAAGGACCTCCGTAACTGCTACGGAATGGTTCTTCAGGAGACATGGCTCAAGTCGGGAACCATCATGGACAATATCCGTATGGGCAGACCCGAAGCGACTGATGAAGAGGTAATAGAGGCTGCAAAGGCATCCCATGCACACGGCTTTATAAAGCGTCTTGAAAACGGATATCTGACAGTGATAGGAGAGGACGGCGAAGGCCTTTCACAGGGACAGAAGCAGCTTCTGTGCATATCCAGAGTAATGCTGGCGCTTCCTCCCATGCTAATCCTTGACGAAGCGACCAGCTCCATTGATACAAGAACAGAACTTAAGATTCAGAGCGCATTTGCAAAGCTTATGAAGGGACGTACCAGCTTCATTGTTGCCCACAGGCTTTCAACGATCAAAGAAGCCGATCTTATCCTTGTAATGAAGGACGGACACGTGATAGAGACCGGCACCCATGAATCCCTGCTTTCACAGAAGGGCTTCTATCACGAGCTATACACAGCACAGTACACGTAAGCTGCGATGAGCCCCGGAGGTAAGCTTCAATGTTCAAAAAGTTTAAGAACGTAATATCACTCAGAACGATACATATCTGGCTCATAACAACCATGATCATATGGTCGGGTACGGTTGTGATATCTTCCTTCAGACTGACCAATACTTTCATGCGTCTTTCCGATGCGGAAAAGCAGCAGACTGAACTGATCCAGGCTGCGCATCAGCTTATGGATGCATCCGATTATCTGACGGAACGTGTGCAGAGATTTGCGGCAACAGGGGATATCAGATTCCTTAACGAGTATTTTACCGAAGCGTTTGAATCCGGAAGACGTGAAGAAGCTATATCCAGGATGGACATTAATGAACAGACAAAGCCTGCTCTGGAGGAACTTAAAGCTGCCATGGCCTCCTCCGTCAGTCTCATGGATCAGGAATATTATGCGATGAGACTGGTGATCGAGGCAAAGGGGTATACGGATTATCCGGACGTTCTGGATGCAGTGGTCCTGGACGAAGGGGATATGCAGCTTTCCGCAGATGATAAGATCAGAAGAGCTACGGAGCTTGTTCTGAATGATACCTATTATGATCAGAAAGACAATATCCGCAGGGATATGCAGGAAAGTCTCGTTGAGATCGATAAGATGATGGAAAACATCAAGAATGATGAACTTGCCAGGCTTCACCGCGAGCTTACTTTTGTAAGGATAGTCATCATAATCCAGGCCATATCCATTCTTGTCATGGTAAGGCTTACATCAATACTCGGCATCAATCCCGTGCTTAAGGCGGTTGACAATATAAAGGCTGACAGCCCCATTCCCGAAGAGGGAGCCAACGAGTTCAAGTATCTGGCCCACGCATACAACAAGATGTATCTGAAATACAGATCAAGTCTTGAAAATCTCAACTACAAGGCATCACATGACGAGATTACCGGCGCATATAACCGTGCCGGATATGAACTTCTTCTTTCCGGAATAGACCTTGAATCCACATATATGCTGCTTCTTGATGTGGATGATTTCAAGAGTGTCAATGACAATTACGGACACGAAGTCGGAGATAAGGTACTCATAAAGCTTGTCCGCATACTTAACGGAATATTCCGTGATGACGATCACATCTGCAGGATCGGAGGAGACGAATTCGTTGTTCTTATGGTTCACTCGGCAGCCATAAACCGGAGACTCATCGAATCCAAGATCGAACAGATCAACAGAGAACTGGAAAATACCGATGACGGCCTGCCTCCAATATCCATTAGTGTCGGTATCGTCAACGGGCAGGATGCGGCTGACAAGGAGGAACTGTTTGAAAAGACGGATGCCGCAATGTACGAATCCAAGAAAAACGGAAAGCGCACCTACACATTCAGACAGTAAACAGGGGACGGTCCCCGTGTTTATATCTTTAACTTATAATGGGAAGCTCCGCTGCTTCCCATTTCGTGTCTGATATACAGGAAACAGAGAAGGAGAGCAGATGATCACGTATATCACCTATCCGGGCGGAAGATTCAAGGCCCTTACCATGAGCTACGATGACGGAAGGCCTCAGGACAGAAGACTTGTTGAACTGTTCAATAAGTACGGCATCAGAGGGACATTCCATCTTAATTCCGGTTGGATGGATCCGGAGCTGGTCGAAATGCGCAAAGAAGTTGCAAGTCTGTATGAGGGTCATGAGATCGCAACTCATTCGCTTACTCATCCGACACTTACAAGGCTTTCGGATACCGCCGTAGCTTATGAGATCCTCGAAGACAGAAGGAATCTTGAAAAGCTCACCGGCAGGATCATAAGAGGCCATTCCTATCCCAACGGAGCTTACAATGAGAATATAAAAGGAATACTTAAGAGCCTCGGCATAGCCTACGCAAGAGCCGTTTCACCCACGTTGGATCTTGAACTCCCCGAAGATTATCTGGAGTGGCATCCCACATGTCATCACAGCGATCCCGCTCTTATGGACCTTGCGAAAAAACTGGTTGAATTCGACCGTGCACAGTATCTGAAGCTCCTTTATGTCTGGGGGCACAGCTATGAATTCGACAGGGATGACAACTGGAACAGTATCGAAAGCTTTTGCGAATATGTTTCCGGCCACGAAGATATCTGGTATGGGACGAACATTGAGATCGCAGACTATATGAATGCTGCGAGGTCACTTATATATTCCACTGACGGAAGCCTTGTTTATAATCCGTGTGCGATCGATGTCTGGATCCGCAGGGTATCTGACGAAGGACCTGAGATGTCGGATATCGTCAGGGTTCCGGCCGGTAAGATTGTGGATGTTGTGTCGGCTTGATGGAGTGGAGAAGGCTTTGCTGAAAGTATTCTTTTGTAAAGGAAAAAAATGCATATCGTACCACCGGAAGGATTCCCGCATTCTTTTCATCACCCCCGTATCATCGGACGAAGAGAGTTTTCTTGACGATGAGGTAAAGCGGATCGGTGAGGGAATGAACATTCCTTTTACCCTGGTTTCTTTTCACATAGATGACTGGAATGATGAGCTTTCTCCATGGAAGGCGCCTGCCGTATTCGGAAAGGAAGAATTCGGCGACGGCGCACGCAGGACACTGGAATTCATTGAAAATGATCTGATCCCCTATGTCAAAGCGGATACGGATCTTGGGGAAGATATACCGGTCATACTCGGCGGATACTCCCTGGCCGGACTGTTCTCGCTATGGAGTATGTATGAGTCGGATTCCTTTTACGGAGTGATGGCGGCATCGCCTTCCGTATGGTTTGACGGATGGACGGAATATGCCCGGTCACACAGACCGAATGCAAAGACAGTGTATTTAAGTCTCGGAAAAAGCGAAGAAAAGACCCGAAATAAGGTAATGGCACGCGTGGGGGATAATATCAGGACCCAGTATGATTTGCTTAAGAGTGCGGGTATAAACTGCACTCTTGAGTGGAATGAAGGGGGACATTTCAGTGACCCTGCGGGGAGATGTGCAAAGGGTTTTCTTTTTACCGCCAAAAACTGTTGACACATCATGTATATGGGGTTAAAATCCAAATAATTTAAAACCTGTGAAGCGGAAGAAAAAGCATTTTATCGTCGGAGAGATCCAAGCGAGTCCGGGACGGTGCAAGCCGGATGATATGAGGAATGCGTGGAGAGATCCTTATATGGGCCGCTGAGGGCATGAGGAAAGAGCCTGCTCGAGTATTCGTGACGTGAGGCATACGTTAGTTGCCGGAGATATGAAGGTATCTCGCAAGTGCACGGAGTCATATCCGTGAATCAAGGTGGCACCGCGGATAAATAATTCGCCCTTGACAGAAAACCATTAATTTTCTGTCGGGGCTTTTTTTATTCCCGTCAGAAAGCCTTAAGCGAAAGGAGCAAGGTATGATCATAGAAGCAATCGTAAAGATCGTAAACAAGGAGGACTTAACCTATTCCGAGGCCTATGATGTGATGAACGAGATAATGAGCGGTGAGACAACTCCCACTCAGAATGCGGCGTTTCTTGCAGCGCTCTCGACCAAGAGTGCCAAGGCGGAGAC
>JAFWUY010000111.1 GCA_017524035.1 Lachnospiraceae bacterium
GGTTTATTCCGAAGCCGATAAGGATGCCCTGCATGTGAATATGGCCGATGAAAGCTATTGCATAGGCGGCCCTCTTGCAAGGGACAGCTATCTTAACATAAGCGCTCTTATCACGATAGCCAAGGAAACCGGATCCGAGGCCGTACATCCGGGATACGGAATGCTTTCTGAAAACGCGTCGTTTGCGGAAGCCTGTGAGGAAGAAGGGATTGTTTTTATCGGACCTTCCTCTTCGGTAATGGAGAAGATGGGACAGAAGGAGATCGCAAGGAGCATTGCTGCAGCAAACGGAGTTCCTGTCATTCCCGGAAGTGAAATACTTAATTCGATCGATGAGGTCATCGATAATGCGGAGAAGATCGGATATCCCGTGATACTCAAGGCAAGGGCCGGAGGCGGAGGAAAAGGCATCCGTATCGTAAGGGAAAAGGATGAACTGGAAGGAGCTTTTTCCGAGGTGAAGAAAGAAGCGGAAAGTTCATTCGGTGACGACGGGATCTTCATGGAAAAATATCTCGAGCATGTAAAACATGTCGAGGTGCAGATACTTGCGGATAAAGAAGGTAATGTGATCATACTCGGGGACAGGGACTGCTCCGTACAGAGAAGAAACCAGAAGCTTATAGAAGAATGCCCGGCACCGGTGCTCGGAGACTGCGTAAGGGAGCGGATGTACGAATCCGCGAAAAAGCTTACATCGGGCGTTGGTTATGTGACTGTGGGAACCGTCGAGTTTCTCGTTAAGGGTGATGATTATTATTTCCTTGAAATGAATACAAGACTCCAGGTTGAGCATTCCGTAACCGAGATGGTGTGCGGTGTGGATATCGTGGAGTGGCAGATAAGAACCGCAGCAGGCATAACGATCCCCTTTTCGCAGAAGGATATAAATACCGGACGGCATGCGATAGAATGCCGTATCTGTGCGGAACATCCGGAGGACATGTCTCCCGCGGTAGGAAAGGTGGAGCTGCTCCATATACCGGGTGGTGTGGACGTGAGATTTGATTCCGCACTTTATCAGAATTTTGAGATCACTCCTTTTTATGATTCGATGCTTGGAAAGCTTGTCGTGTGTGCGGATACAAGAGACGGAGCGATACGCAAGATGAAGAGTGCGCTGTCGGAATTTGTTCTGGTCGGTGTGGACAATAACAGGGAGATGCACATGAGATTCCTTGAAGATGTCAGGTTCGCGCTCGGAACATATGATGCGGGAATATGTGAAAAGGTTCTTTAAATGGATCTGAAGAGATTATTTCTAAAAGCAAATAACGATCTTGAATCCGCGGACGGAAAAAGCAGTGCAAGAAAGATCGTATGTAAGAAATGCAAAAAGCGGATTGCCGTATCAAGGATCAGGAACAATCATTTTGTCTGTCCCGAATGCGGTCATTATTTTCAGGTGAGGGCAAGAAGAAGGATACTGATGCTCACCGACAGAAGGAGCTTTATCGAAACAGACCGTGAGCTGTCATAGAAAAACATTCTGGGTTTTCCTGAATATGATGATAAGCTTCGCGTCGCGACCGAAAAGAGCAGGGAGACGGAAGGCGTCATCTGCGGAGAGGGAGAGATAGAAGGGCACAGAATATGTCTTTTTTCCATGGATTCCAATTTTATGATGGGTTCCATGGGTGCCGTGGTCGGCGAGAAGATAAC
>JAFWUY010000112.1 GCA_017524035.1 Lachnospiraceae bacterium
GACCTGCCCTACATTTGCGGAGAGCTACAGGGAGCTCGTTGCGGACTGCTCAAGTGCAAATCCCGGCATCGATGTAAAGGACAGCGATGACGGTGCGATCTACTTTTCATCCGGAACGACAGGATTCCCCAAGGCTATCCTTCATAAGCATCTCAGTCTTATGACCGCGGCCACGGTTGAGCAGCACCATCACTCGACCTCACATGATGACTGCTTCCTCTGCATACCTCCCCTTTACCACACCGGAGCAAAGATGCACTGGATGGGAAGCCTTGTCAGCGGTTCGAGAGCCGTTCTTTTAAAGGGAACAAAACCTTCATATATATTCGATGCGGTATCGCGTGAAAAGTGCACCATCGTATGGCTTCTCGTACCCTGGGCACAGGACATCCTGGATTCGCTCGACAGCGGAGATCTCAAGATGGAAGACTACGAGCTTTCACAGTGGAGGCTCATGCATATCGGAGCCCAGCCCGTTCCTCCCTCACTCATCCGCAGATGGATGGCTTACTTCCCGAACCACCAGTACGATACCAACTACGGTCTCAGCGAATCGATCGGACCCGGCT
Organism: Lachnospiraceae bacterium; assembly: GCA_017524035.1. Taxonomy (GTDB): domain Bacteria; phylum Bacillota; class Clostridia; order Lachnospirales; family Lachnospiraceae; genus AC2028. The sequence goes on from JAFWUY010000112.1 coordinate 570, forward strand.
GTGTACATCTCGGTGTAGAGAATATCCACAAGGTCGGTGCGATCGGTGTTCCCGGATACGGATGGCAGTGCAAGATCGTTGATGAAAACGGCAATGATGTAAAGAAGGGCGAAGCCGGAGAGCTCTGCGTAAAGGGCGACGGTGTCATGACCTGCTATTACAGAAATCCCGAAGCCACCGCAGAGGTACTTAAGGACGGATGGCTCTATACCGGAGACGTTGCGATGCAGGATCCCGACGGGTTCATCTACCTTGTCGACCGTAAGAAGGACGTCATCGTATCGGGCGGCGAGAATCTCTATCCCGTTCAGATCGAGGACTTCCTCAGAAAGCATGACAAGATCAAGGACGTTGCGGTCATAGGACTTCCCGATCCCAGACTCGGCGAGATCGCAGGTGCGATCATTTCCATAAAGGACGGTGTGACATGCACGGAAGCAGAGATCGAGGAATTCTGCCAGGGTCTTCCCAGATACAAGAGACCCCGCAAGATCATATTCGACGATGTTCCCCGCAATCCTACCGGCAAGATTGAAAAGCCGCTGCTCAGAAAGCGCTACAGCGTTGAGGGACTTGTCGGAAAAGAAAACGAACTGTAATATCATATTTTTTATCAGGGGGTTTTATGGGGATAGGAATATTCTTTGCTGTGGTGATCTTCTTTTCCATAATCGGGTTTCTGAAAAGCCTCAGAAAAGAACGTAAGCGCAGGGAACTTGCTGAATCGGTATTGAAACCGCTTCTGGAAAAAACTTTCGGTACATATGATCATTATGCAGACAGGTGTCTGCCCCGTCAGGAGGTTGAGGGGCTGGTTCGCGGAGATCCTCATGGTCACGATCTGGTAGAAGCCATGTATAAGGGTTCCAAAGTCCGGTTCTGCTCAATGCACTTCACCGAGGACGACAGGGATGAAGACGGTCATACTCAGACCTATGAGGTTTACAGAGGCCAGTGCGTCGTAATAGAAAAGGAAAACTTTATCAATAACCCGGTTCTGGTCGCTCCGAAACGTGCGGGCAGGGTCCACAGAAAAGAACGTGTGCTTACGGATGACCCTGAGTTCGACTCGCTGATAGCAGCAGCCGGTGATCCGGTTGAAGTCCTGAAGATCCTTTCTCCTACCGCACGCGAAAAACTTGCGGGCCTTGTACACAGACATGTGAATCTTGTCATGCTTTTTGAAAGCAACAGGATAAGGGTTTCATACGGTGTGAAGGACTATTTTGAGCCCAGATTCGGAACCGATACCGCGCAGCTGTATGAGCGTCAGCTGAACGACCTGCTTGATATCATAAATACGCTCATAGATCTGTAAATAAAAAAGTACTTGACGATATTATCCGTCCTATGCTACATTACATAGGCGGCTGATGTTAGGCCTATTTTTTTCGCTCAATATTTGGGCAGAAAACGGAGGAAGATATGCGTACCAAGATCACACTTGCTTGCACCGAGTGCAAACAGCGCAACTACAACACCACCAAGGATAAGAAGACCATGCCCGACCGCATGGAGATCAAGAAGTACTGCAGATTTTGCAAGAAGCACACACTTCATAAGGAAACAAAGTAATCCTATCCTATTCCTATAGAAGGAGATCAGCTGATGGCAGATTCAAATGCGAATGAAAAGAAGATCAGCTTCTGGACCGGTGTGAAAGCGGAATTCGGCAAGATCGTATGGCCGAACGGAAAAGGCGCTTTCAGACAGTCTGTTGCTGTTATCATTATTTCGGTTGTTGCGGGACTGGTCATTGCTCTTATTGACTTCCTGGCCAAGACCGGAGTCAATTGGATCACGTCTTTATAAGGAGGACCGAGCGTGGCAGAAGCAGAAGCAAAATGGTACGTGGTCCACACCTATTCCGGCTATGAGAACAAGGTCAAGCTGGATATCGAGAAGACCATCGCCAATAACAAGAATATCGCAGACAAGATCCTGGGCGTTGAAGTGCCTACCGAGAGCGTAATGGAAGTCAAGGACGGCAAGAAGAAAGTCGTTGACCGTAAGATGTGCCCCGGTTATGTCATCGTGCATATGGTGATGAACGACAACACCTGGTACATTGTCAGAAATACAAGAGGCGTTACCGGATTCGTAGGACCCGGAAGCAAGCCTGTTCCCCTTACCGAGGAGGAACTCATCAATCTCGGTATCGGCAAGCCCCAGCCCGGTTCGGGTAATGAGGAGAAGGCACCCAAGAGAGATTACGGCATCAAGGTCGGTGATCTTATCGCGGTTGTTGACGGTACCTGGAGAGATACCGAGGGCAAGGCTCTCAAGATCGATGACAGCAAGCAGACCGTTACCATCAATGTCGAGATGTTCGGAAGAGAGACTCCTCTCGAGGTTCCTCTCGATAATGTCAGAAGAATGGGCTGATATGATATTACCGGGCATTAGCCCGATGATATAAATATGTAAACAGTGGGAATGTGCTCCGGCATGAATACCACGAAACCGTATAAAACGGTAGTTAATCAGGAGGTGCCATTATGGCAAAAAAAGTAGAAGGCTATATCAAGTTACAGATTCCGGCCGGCAAGGCAACACCCGCGCCCCCGGTAGGTCCTGCACTTGGACAGCACGGTGTCAACATTGTTGAGTTCACCAAGCAGTTCAACGCAAGAACCGCAGACAAGGGTGATACCATCATCCCTGTCATCATCACAGTTTACGCAGACAGATCTTTCAGCTTCGTCACCAAGACTCCCCCTGCTGCAGTTCTCATCAAGAAGGCAGCTAAGATTCAGAAGGCGTCAGGTGTACCCAACAAGAACAAGGTTGCAAGCATCACTAAGGCACAGGTCAAAGAGATCGCTGAGACCAAGATGCCCGATCTCAATGCAGCTTCCATCGAAGCGGCAATGAGCATGATCGAGGGAACCGCTCGCAGCATGGGTGTTACCATTAAAGACTGACACTTTGGGAGGCGTTTCATACGCCGATTGAACCTAGGAGGATATAAAAATGAAGCATGGCAAGAAATATTTGGAAGCCGCTAAGCTCGTCGAGCGCGGAACTTTCTATGATCCCGCTGACGCAGTAGCACTTGTTAAGAAGACTGCTTCCGCAAAATTTGATGAAACTGTAGAACTTCACATCCGCACAGGATGCGACGGAAGACACGCTGATCAGCAGATCCGTGGTGCAGTAGTTCTCCCCAGCGGTACCGGTAAGGAAGTAAAGGTACTCGTATTCGCTAAGGGTGATAAGCTGACCGAGGCTCAGAACGCTGGCGCTGATTTCGTCGGTGGCGAGGAGC
>JAFWUY010000007.1 GCA_017524035.1 Lachnospiraceae bacterium
CGGATAACAGCATCCCCACCAAGCATATCATTCTCTTTGCCGGCGGCACCGTGCTCTGCGTTGCCTTCCTGGTCACCTCATTTGTTCTCAAGCGCAAACGGGAAAAAGCCTATGAGGAAGATGACGAAGAGTATTGAGCATTTTTAACAGTTCAGTTCTGTCAGACTGAGTTTGTTTCATCAAAATATAGCATATTGCAATAAAATAATAATTTTAGCAAATATATATAGCTAATAGTATTGACAAATCAAGAAACCCGTGCTATATTATAGCCAGATAAGGGAACGCACCCAGGCTCTCGATTCTTCGGAAGAGCTCCCGGAGGCAGACGCAGCCAAGTGGGCTGCGGAATCGTTACGGAAACGCGCATTGAGCGGGACCACAATGGTGCGTCCCTTTCCTTCCCGGCCGGAAGACAACAAAACATGACACCGTGCGGCAGGACGCTGCCGTATGCGAGGTTGTGCTTTGTATGCCTTCCGGTCGGTTTGTTATATCACAACGATCGGAGGTATCCACCATGAATCATAAACAGATCAAAAAGAAAGGATTTCAGCCCAGCCGGATGCGCTGCCCCTACTGCGGCGCGCCTGTTATCTTCCGCAGTGCGGACAGTGTTTATTCAGCACGGCATTGAAGCTCGCTCCGCATGACGAACACTCAACCCTTGCCATTGCTCACTCTATATTCGGATGCTTATTCCCTTGGCATATTATCCCATCCATAAGGACTTTTCTTTTCCTCATTCCACTTGCCGCTCCCGTCCAGATTCCAGCATTGGTCCCACTTATATCCGTGTGCTGATTCATACTGAGCCTCGGTTCCGGGATTATGGATTTCGTGGGAATTTACCTCGATATGACTTATATAGGTATTTTCGGTGGAATCACTGACCGTTATCCACTCATCATCTGACAGATACAGATAGAAGCCGTCTACCCGGGACATGTCGGTATCCTCCCCAAAAGAAAGAGTCAGATACACATCCCCATTCTTCACATTATAAACTGCATCCTCAGGTCTGACATTTCGAACGTTCCTCCTGCAGGCATATATTCCGTCGGTATAACCGGCCCTTTCCACGTCATATCCGTTGAAAACACACAGACCTTTGTCAAATATATAAGTGATATTACTTCCGTCAATGACCGCCCCTTTGATACCCAGAATGTTATCGGAAGAGTATTCGTATCTGACGGCATCATTGCTGAAATCAATCACCTTCAGACCTCTGATCTTACTCGCCACAAATGAAACCGCAACAAACACAAGCGCCGCAATTGCCAGAATGACCCACTTCCATTCCAGGGCAGTCTTAATCAGGCTCTTTTTCTCATCCGATCCGCGGACTTCCCTTTCATGTGCAAGATGAATTCCTATATGTCCGATACCAAGTATCACTACAGAGATGATCAGCAGTATATTGGTGCCGTATATTCCGAGAAGGAGAAAAGCAAGTACGGGAAGCGTTGCCCCGGCAAGGGGAAAACCGGCATAGCTGCGGTACTGGTCACTCATCTTCCTCTCACCCTTTATCTTAAAGTAACGGTGCCAGTACATCTCATACAGGATCATCAGGAAAAAAGAGACCGCAAGCCAAAGATCCCACCACTTAAGTCCGTGCAGATTGAAGTCCGAAAAAATCAGAACAATGACAGTAACAAGAACCTCTCCGGCTCTCTCTAACGCAAGAAGGACTTTGCTTTCATTCTTCACATACAAGTCATAATCTGCAGGTTTGTTCTTCGCCCATTTGATATTCGGGACGAACAGCATGATCAGATATATAAGACCGATATATGAAAAACCAAAGTGCATATGCAAACCTCCTCAAATGAGGTGAACGGGGGGACGGTTCCTCCGTTCACCCAACACTAAACTCTACGCTCATCGTTTCGAAGCCGTCCGAGCTTACTTCCACTTTGCAGGTTCCGGGTTCACAGCCGGACCTTACTATCAGCATCGCCCGTCCGCGGTAAGTCATTGCATCACAGTCTGTGTAATCTTCTTCGGTAATGGGATTTGCCGATCCAAAGCCCGCAAGATATCCCTCGCCTGAAACCGACGCCTTAAGCATCACCTCGGCATCCGGTACGATGCGTCCCTCCGAATCGACTATCTCAAGGCCAAGATACATAAGATCATGACCGTCAGCCCTCATAACTTCCTTTTCGGGAACAATACGAACAGCGGCAGGTGCACCTGTGGTCACTAAAGCATCCCTGCTCATCTCTTTTCCGGATGAGTAGCTTACGGCAATCACTTCACCGGCTCTGTACACCGTTTCAAATCTCACGCTGCAGGGCATGGGTCTGTCCGAAGAAACCGGCTTTCTTCCGATGCTCTCCCCGTTTACGAAGACCTCAACTTCCTCCGCATGCGAAAAGACGACAAGCTCTGTGGGCGAATCCTCATACCCTTTATAATTCCAGTTCTTAAGAACATAGGGAAATCCCCACATGCCCACGATCTCTTTCTTTCCGAAGGTATCCGGATGCATTGAATACAGATGCGTCCGGTCACTTCCCCATACCACGCTTCTGTATGCACCCTGAGGAAGCATGTTCCCCGTGATATCAAAGTCCGCATCATTGGCGAGTCTCCAGGGATAATATGAAGTCTGCTGGGGCATAAGATCCCAGGGATTCTTGGGAGCATTCGGATCATCCGGATCAACGTAAGTCGCTTTTCCGATGCCCGCTTCTCCTATATAGTCCCATGCAGTCCATGTAAAATCACCTATCACATAAGGGAGCTTTTCCACCATGGGCCAGCGGAAGCCGATCTCCTTGGGGAAGTTCTCGGATCCGAGGATCACTCTCTCAGGATACATCTCATGGTCTCTTTCGTAGATGTCCTCCATGTAGTTGTATCCCACCACGTCGAGTCCGTTGGTGAAGGGTTCCGTCACTGTTTCCTGAAGGGTTGACTTAAGTCCGTCGCCCGCATTTTGTGCCTGGTTCTGGCCTACGGCAAGCTTATCATCAAGTCCGCTCCACAAGGAGCAGATGCCGTTACTGATAAGTCTGCTTCCGTCGAGTGACCGGATCTTCTCAGCGAGCTTGGTCGCCCTTCCGTAGCCGCCGCCCAGTCCGCCTCTTTCGGGGATCTCATTTCCCGTGGACCACATGATGACCGAAGGATGTGTGCGGTCCCTCTTTACAAAAGCGGTCAGGTCCTTCTCCCAGTCAGCTTCGAAAAACTGATGGTAGTCACCGCCTCTTTTTCCGATATTCCAGGCATCAAATGCCTCGTCGAAAACATACATGCCCACGCGGTCGCATGCTTCTATCAGTGCGGATGAAGGAGGATTGTGAGCCGTGCGGATCGCATTGAAACCTGCGCTCTTAAGCTTTTTGATCTTCCTTTCCTCTGCAGAATAAAGTGACACGGAACCAAGAAGTCCGTTGTCATGATGCAGGCATCCACCCTTAAGCTTTACGCTCTTTCCGTTTATCAGTAGTCCTCTCACGGGATCTGCACTTATAGTCCTGATACCGAAAAGAGTCTCCGCCTCATCGGATGTGATCTCATCATCCGGAACAAAATGCGTTGTGTACTGTCCGAGGTCTCTTACAACCGCTTTAACCCTGTAGAGACCGGGAGCTTCCGCATCCCAGAGAAGGGGATCCTTAACGGTAAGATTCATCCTCGCGGTCTCCGTATCACCGCGACCGACATATATAACGCGCTTCACACTTGCGGCAAGTTCACCGGCATCCTCCGTGAAAAGAGAAAGCTCAACCTCCGCCATGCGGTTTCCGAGGCCGGAATTTTGAACCTCGACAAGAGCCTCCAGGAATGCATAACCGTCTGCCACCTCTTTGGTACAGACATATATCCCGTCGGGAACTATATGGACCTTGGGGGAGTGACAAAGGAATGCCCCGCGGTAAAGTCCCGATCCCGTATACCACCTGGAATTAGGCTGCATGCTTGTATTGACATTGACGGTGATGCGGTTTTCCTCTCCGAATGTTACGTGATCGGTCAGATCGATGTAGAAGGGAGCATAACCGTTGTGGCATATTCCGACCATGCTTCCGTTTATATCCACTGTGGCATTCATCATGACTCCGTCGAATTTCAGTCCGACGCAGGAGTCCTTCCACTCTTCGGGAATGAATACGTGTTTCGTATAGCTCGAGAGTCCTCCGGTAAAGAATCCCGAATCCACCCCTGCAGGTGCATCCTCGGATACCGGAGTGCTTATCATTCCGTCATGGGGAAGATCTATATCCACTCCGGGATCAGCCTCCATCATGGTTATGGAATCAAGATACCCTCTTCTAAAAGTCCATTTTTCATCGATCGCGGTTATGATCATATAATTGCTCCATGCCTTCCGGTGAACAGGGGGACGGTTCCTCCGTTCACTGAACCAATGAACGGAGGAACCGTCCCCCTGTTCACCCATGTTCACCTGTTTTACCTCGAATTTCTCCTGTTACCGTATTTCTCGTAGTATGCTTTCTTATTCTCATACATATTGTGGTCGGCACGTTCGAAGGTGTCGCAGTAGAAGTGGTCCGTTTCCGGATCATGCTCCGCATAGCCGACCGACATGATCGGACGTTTTTTGTCCGCTTCGCCGAGATCGTCATAAAGCTTGATGAAACCATCGATCAGTCTCTCTATCTCGGCACCGGTCTTATTAAGGATGACCACAAACTCATCGCCGCCGATACGGAATATCCTCTCGTCCGGGAACGATTTCCTGAGGATATCGGCAGCTTTGTTTATCGCAACATCTCCGGCATCGTGGCCTTCGGTGTCATTGATCTGCTTAAGTCCGTTTATATCGAACATCGCAACGGTAAAGTCTGCGACTTTGTTCTTTATCTTGTTTTCCAGCTTCTCGATATACTCCGTATATGCAGTCCTGTTCTCGAGACCGGTGAGCATATCCTTGTATGCCTGCGCCCTTACGAACGCAATTTCCATGCCCATATACTTCTGAAGGGAACGGACCTTTTTGCTGATCGCGCTTATCTCATCCTTGGGAGCTTCCTTCTCTTCCGGATGAAGGAGTTCATATCCTTCTATTTCCTCGCCTCCCGCCAGTTCATTCGCAAGAGTTTCAATGCCGTCGGAAAGAGCATTAAGTTCGAGGTAAAGCTTGTGGAATCTCTTTGTTGCGACAACACCGACCAGAATAAGGATAACCGATGCAATAAGAAGCGAGATGACCGTGATGACGATCGTCGTGATGGCCTGGGTCCGTATCTGGTCATCGTACCATCCGGCGCTGAAGTCGACCGCAACGATTCCGGACACCTTGCCGTTTGAATCATAGACCGGAGAATACGCACTGTAGAATCTCCCCCAATCATCCTCGTAGGGAATCTTATCGACAGAAGGCTTTCCGAGGCTCGCCTGATACAGGGCATCGGTGTATACTATCGGATCGCCGAAGATTCCGGGGTCTATGACCGTGGGATCCACGGTAAAGACGAACTCTTTATTTCCCATATCGCGGATGCAATAGATATATTTGAGCTCGATATTGTCCTGAAAGAATGTAAGAGTTTCAAGTATATCCTTATATTCGGGAGTATCAGCATCCTCCGCCTGTATATCCCTCAGCACATCGCCGTCCAGCATCGATGCGGCGGTATTCGAAACATCGAGCATCCTGTCACCGATCTGGTCCTTCATCGCATCGGTGGATTCCTTCGTCAGGACAAGCCCCAGCGAGAAATTAACCACCAAAAGGAACAGCGTGGCAAACAAAAGAAACTTCCTGTTCAAATTGGATTTAGTTTTCATTTCCCCTCATAAACTCCTTAAATACGGCACTCCCGAAGCGGAGTGCAGTTCTATATGCACATCAAACCTCTAAGACAGTGCAAGTCCGATCACATAAACCGTTACGATCACTATCAGACCCACTGTCCAGTAAACATACCGGCCCACCAATTCCAGATTCGTAGGTTCTGATGAATAATAATCCTTTATAACAAGCATCATGCATAGATCAAACAGTTCCTGTGCAAAAATAACGGTGATGATAAACACAATGCTTAACACCGTTCCAATAAGCCAGAACTGTCCGTTGCCGCGATGAGTAAGAACCGGTCCCTTCACCAATGTGTAGATCGTCATCGCCGTGGGATGCGCCGGATCATTGCCTTCGGCCGACCCTTTTGTCTCACTCGGCATCATGGCCGCGGTCTCATCATCGCCGGGATGCCAAAGCCCGAACCGGTCCCTTGTGGCTGTCAGGAATTCTTTTCCGTCCTTGTAGATAACAATACCGGTGACACCGGTTTCATCCTTCATGCTTTCCATAATGACAGAATGGTCTTCGACATATGTATACGTTCCGGCATCTTTTCCGTCGACGGTAAGACTGACGGTATTACCGGTAACGGTAAATACTGTCTCCTTATCATGTACCTCGCCGGAATAAACTACGGATCCGCCCGCTTCGCTTTTGACCAGAATGGTATCGATATAGTAGAATCCCCATTTGCGAAGTGTCGTAATATAGACAATACTGAAGCCTATCACCAATACAGGCAACAAGATCACAAGAGTCCTGCGGTACCAATCCATCTCACGAAATCTTTTCAATTCCCCAAAGCCCTCCTTTTCGAAAGCAACAATGAGTTGTCAAAAAACGGTTTTGCGACGGTCATACACGGATATTATACCACCGATCGGACAGATCAGTGATTATGCCAGTCGGAAAATGCCAGATCCTCTCCGATCACCGCATATGCTCCGCACAGGATCTCTTCATCAAAATGGTCGGAGCATTGGAAAGAGATCTCTCCGTCACCCAGTCCGATATATTCCGGAACGATATTTTCCAGAAAGCAGTCGAAATCAAACGCCGGATAAAACGACCTGAGCACAGTCTCAATATGTCCTTTGGGAATGGTTCCGTCATTGGGAGTTTCAAGATAAGGGGCAAGATTATACAATCCCACCCTTACAGGATTATAGATTTCGGCAATATCCTCTTCATTGCCGTAAAAGAGCTTGTCTTCAATGAACAGTCTGTCGATCGTCATGAAATCCATTTCATAACTGTCCATATCGGTAAGAACATGCAGCAGGAATGTGCCGTTGATATTATCGATGTTCTCTTCTATTCTTTGCACAAAGTTATTAAAGTAACTGTTCAGGAACGAGATAAGTTCATCATCGGAGCGTACCTCTCCGAGAATATCGCAGACAACGAGCCAGTCCCTGATCTCTTCAAGGGTATCGGTTATCTCAATCTGTGAATCCGTAAATGTACCTATGTACCCGAGATTTATTGAGCCCTCTGCTTTTAACTCATCCCCGTCTCTGTATATCCTGAGACCGGTACCCTGTTTGCTTTCTTCGGGCAGCAACAGTTTTGCCATACGTATCCCCTGTTTTAAATTTCTCACATGACCTTTTTCCGGTATGCCAGATATCTCATCACCGCAGTGATGCCGGCCATGGACCACACGATGCCCACCGACCACCAGATACCCCACAGCCCGATGAAGGGGATACCGACGAGCAGAACGGGCACGACGAATCTTCCTATTACTTCCACTATACCATTAAGCAGTGCAAATATGGAATCTCCGAGACCGTTCAGCACGCCTCTTACCACATATATGAATCCCAGCATCACATAGAATATGCTCGTGATCCTGAGAGCCTTTGCTCCCATGGAGATAACGGGACCTTCCTTGACAAAGAGCCCGACTATTCCCTCGCTCGCAAGCTGCATGACCGGGAACATGATCAGAGAGAAGATCACCATGATCACGACGCTCTTGCGATATCCTTCCCTGACCCTGTCCATCTTTTTGGCACCGTAGTTTTGTCCCGTGAAGGTGGAAAGTGCGGCTCCGAGGGTCTGGTAAGGCTGGTGGATTATCTGCTCTATCCTGCTCGTTGCGGCAAACGCGGCCATCGTGGTCTTACCGAAGGAATTGACGACCTTCTGGAGAGCCATGCACGAGATCGCGATAAGCGAAAACTGCAGTGAAAGCGGGATTCCGAGTTTCACAACGCTCAGCGTGATATCCTTATTGAATCTCAGGTCCTCTTTGGAGAACTTAAAATACGGGTTCTTCAGCATCGCATATCCGAGACAGGTGATCCCTGATACAAACTGTGAGATGACAGTCGCTATTCCCGCTCCCCGCACGCTCATGTTAAATCCGCACACGAAAAGGAAATCCAGCCCCGTATTCAGAAGACACGAAAATACCAGGAAAAAGAGGGGTGTCTTCGAATCCCCCAGTGCCCTGAGCATCGACGAAGCATAGTTATAGAGTGATACGAACACAATGCCGATGCACATGATCTTCATATACCCGACCGCATCCGACATGATCTCCGCGGGAGTATCCAGCAGTTTCAGCACCGGTTCCGTCAAAAAGAAAGCGACAGTTCCCACAACAAGCGGAAACGCCACCATAATATATCCCGTATTTACGATACAGCTCCTGACCGCAGCATCATCCTTCCTTCCGAAATGCTGGGAGGTGATGATGCCTCCGCCTGTTCCGATACCGTTGCACAACGCGAAAAAGAGAAATGTCACCGAAGTGGTGGCACCTATCGCAGCCAGCGCATCCGCACCGACATACCGGCCGACTATGACCGAATCCACCAGATTGTAGACCTGCTGAAACAGATTACCTATGAGCATCGGCACCGAAAAGAGTAATATCAGCGATACCGGATTACCTTCCGTCATGAGCAGCATGCCCGAAGGATGTTTTTTCATTCTGTCTTTCAACATATGTATACCTCGAATCAGTTGATATACTATTCCTTTATATTGAAAGATTCACCGTTTATTTTGCTTAAAAACCTATCATTTTTTGTTATGACAAAAAATGGTATGTCAGATGACAGAAAAACTGATGCAATAATCCCTGCAGACAGATATCATATGATCAGAGTTTTTTGGAACAGATCAATTGTTTACTCAGAGAGGTAATGCCAATGATTGATAATATTCTTATAACGAAAAATGTAGCAACAGGAAAGTCGATCGCCGTAAAGACCGCCGTTTCCGTTGGTCTCATCGCACTCGCGGTCCTTCTTCCCCAGCTTGTCCACCTGGCTCTCGGACAGCCCGGAGGGGTCAGGTTCCTTCCCATGTACCTGCCCATACTCATCGGCGGATGCCTTCTGGGAACCAGATGGGCTCTTATGGTAGGAATCCTTTCACCCGTTGTAAGCTTCCTGCTCACTTCACTCGGAGGAGCTCCCATGCCCGCAGCTCCCAGACTTCCCTTTATGATCCTCGAACTCGCCGTATTCGCGGCAGTTTCCGGTCTCTTTACCAAGAAGATCGTATCAAACGGACTCTGGGCGTTTCCCGCAGTATTTTTCGCACAGGCAGCGGGAAGACTCGTTTTCCTCGGAGCCATTGCCCTCACACAGTCCTTCACAACATTTACCACAGGAATGATCCTGGGACAGATAGTTACCGGAATCCCCGGAATCATCATCCAGCTGGTTCTTGCTCCCGTTATAATGATCGGCCTTCGCGCCCTTCTGATCGCAGACAAAGAAAATGAGTGATATCGATATTGCAAAAGAAAACCTGCACGGACATTCCATATGTCTGTGCAGGCACGGTGAAATATTATTTGATGACGGAAAAGGGATCTCCCCGATGATGAAGTTCATTGCGGCAGACCGCGATCTACGCGGTTACTGCGCAGCGGATCTTATAGTCGGAAAGGCGGCCGCCATGCTCTTCGTAAAGGCGGGCATCGCGGAAGTCTACGGCGAGACCATGTCGGAAGCGGGAGCGGAATATTTAAGATCCCGCAATATCCCTTTCTCCTATGAAAAGCTCACGGACAGGATCATCAACCGAAAGGGCGACGGCATCTGTCCCATGGAGCAGACCGTATCGGATATCTCCGATCCCGAAGAAGGCTACACGGCACTCAAACAGAAAATAGCCGAATTACAAAATACAGGCAAGTAAGAAAAAGTGTCACCGTCGGTGACACTTTTAATTTGCTCAAAAATCACCTGTGCATCAGTTCCCAGGAAACACCCGCGACAAACAGCATGCTTACGATGACCGCTGCGGCCGCAGCGTGCTTTGACTTAAACAGCTTATCTATCTGCGGCTTTACCAGCTTGATGAAAACCGTAGCCATTACTCCGAAGATCAGGCTGCTCACCAGCGAGATGCGGTCCTGAAACGAAAGCGGCCAGCCTTCGTATGACCAGAGAATGCGGTGAAAGCCGTACTCCAGGATATATGATGCAGCCAACTCAACTCCCGATGCGATCAGAAAGCTTCCGAGGAATATCCCGAAAGGGTTCCTGACCGTCCGCAGAACGAGCACGAGGAGCAGCACCCCGAATCCGTATATCGGGCACATCGGAAGGTGAAGGACGC
>JAFWUY010000113.1 GCA_017524035.1 Lachnospiraceae bacterium
AAATTCTCAAAGTAGTGATAATAGAATGCACCCTTTAAGGTCATCTTGTAGATTCCGTTCTGGAGCTTGCAGAAGCCGAGGAATCTGGCAACCATCAATTCAAAGCCGTACTTCTTTTTCAGAGGAACCCCGAAGAACTTTCTGAATCTCTCGGGATCAACATTGGTGCTGTATGCGGTCCAGAACAGGTAGTATACCATCCTCTGTCTCTGAGTGAACCTGAGCGTAAGTGCGGTAGGGAGTTTCTTCTCCTCAACCCTCTTGCAATATGCATCGATATCGAAGGTATTGATCTTGAACTGATCCTTGAGAAGCGTGGTTGCGCTCACACCGAATCCGAGGAAATTATCCCTTGTCATCGATGAATAATGTGCATCTTCCTTATTGGAGAATGTCCAGATGGAATCTCTCTTGTATCCCTTTTCCTTGCAGTACATAGTGAGCTGGTCGAGAAGCTTTCTCTTTTCCTTGTTGGCTGCGCCCTCGACTCCGCTGGGAGTAAAGGTAAAGTCTATGAAGGGATATACAGCAACGTGGTTTGCACCGAGTTCAAATGCATCATCGATATCGGACTTAAGATCTTCGAATGTCTGATCCGGAAGTGCAAATATGAAGTCCATCGATACGGTCTCAAAAGGAACCTGCTCGAGCACGTAAGCAAGTGCTTCCTTATCAACAGCCTTCCTTCCGAGGATCTCCTGATACTTGGGAAGGAATGACTGAATACCGATGCAGATCTTGGTAAAGCCGAGTTCCTTAAGTCTTCTGAGCACGGAAACCTTGACATTATCGGGATGAAGCTCGATGCCGATGCCTTCGGTTATCTCGAAATGCTTCTTGATCTCAAGTATGACTTCACCGAGCCTGTCGATAGCAAGAGCGGGGGATCCTCCGCCGAAATACAGACTGGTGACTTTTCTCTTATTGGGTGACTGACGTCCTACGATATGGATCTCACTTATGAGCGCATCGATATACCTGTCACAGGTATCCTGGTCATATCTCACCTTGCAATACGGACAGAAGTCACAGATATGCTTGCAGAAAGGGATATGAACATATAAACCCAGTTCATCGATGCCGTGGAACCTTAAGTTTTCATCGTATTCATTCTTGAAAACAAAAGGCTTGAGTGAACGTGTAAGCCAGATACGAGCAAGATCGGTTTTCAGATTCATTGTGGTACCCCCTGGATCTTAAATATATTTAAGATAAGTCCCGAGCATCTCGAGGATTATCTTAATATTCCCCTTGAACAGAAGTGTATATTCGGCAACGAAGAAATACCCGCATTCGTCGCAGAGCCCCGGTACATCTATACATCTTCCGCATGTCGACACCTTGCCGTTTTCTATGACCACACACTGGTGGCACGGTGTCGGAAATGAATTGTTAATCAGATAGGGAAATGCGCTCTTAAGATTAAATACAGGGCATTTCTCCTTCATCATCTGCTTAATGACATCGCAGCACTCTTTCTTTTCTTCCTTTGAAAGAGCCAGCTCCCTTGTATCCGGATACGGCGTATGGAAGTTAAAAGAGACCGCACGGACATTCTTCGTATCCCTTGCCGTGATGCACACATCCCGGATGTGATCCTTGTTGATCTGATTGACCGCCATGTAAAAACAGATATTGTCCGATGTGGCTGAAGCGATGTTCCCCATTATTGTATCATAAGTATCGCCTCTGACCATATTATGATGTTCTTTATCCCCGTCAAGGGAAAGGAGTATCAGGTCGGCTTCGGGAAGGTCTATCGGAAACGTTCCGTTAGTGACGACGTTGACGATAAGAAATCCCATCTCCTTGGCCTCGATCACAAGGTCTCTGAGATTCCTGCCAGAGTCCTTCCACATGAAGGTCTCGCCTCCGCAGAAAAAGAGAATCCTCACTCCCATATCATAAAGCTGCTTCATCTCACCCTTTATCTGCTCATAAGGGTGGATCACAGCAGTGATATTGTTTACCGAACAATGCTTGCAGTGAAGATTGCATTTGTCGGTCAGGATCACCGTTCCGAGGATCGGATCCTTTTTCCGAAAGAGTATTGTCTTTATTCCGAATCCCGCAAAATGCAGGAATGATGATACTTTCATATTATTTCTTTTTCAAAACGGAAATGGCTCCGAAATGCTTTATATCGAATTCTTCGGGGGCGGATTCTTCAAGCATTGCCCTGTGCTCTTCATTCCATTTAGCGAATTCTTCCGGATCAAGTGAAGCACTCACTCCACGGCTTGCATACATTCTTCCGTGCCAGGACTCTCTCGTAAAATGAACATCCAGATCGTATTCTTCGTGGTCTTCCTTATCGAAGTACCCGAAGTAGGCATCGGGTATCCAGAGCTCATGTTTCTTTTCACCCCCACCGGTCCATTTGGGAGAATATTTAAGGATTATCTTCTCGCTCTTTCCGGCGATCTCATCCTCAAAGGGCTTCCAAGCCATGTAAAGGAAAACAAGTCTTCCGCCGGGCTTAAGCATCCTTGCAAGTATCGGTGCAACCTTCTCGTGGTCGAAATACCAGTAGCACTGGCATGCCGTGATCACGTCAAAAGTTTCATCGGGAAAATCCACATCCTCGGTAGCCGATGCGGCAAAGTCGATATTCATTCCCGCTTCGGATGCAAGACGCTTTGCCTGCTCTATCTGCTCGGGTGAAATATCACGGCCTGTCCACTGTGCACCGTATTTATACATATTTCTGGGAAGAACTCCGGTACCCGTTCCGAGATCGAGAACCTTCTGGCCGGCCACGCAAAGTCCGCGGTCCGTAAGCTTTTTATAAAACACCTCGGGATAGATGTCCCTGAATCTGGCATACGCTTCGGATGTCCTGCCCCAGTCAAATGCCTTACCGGAATCTATTCTTTCGTCCTTGATGACCATAAGTTCTCCTTTTAGGGAATAAAAAAGACGGTCCTGAGTTTCATATCCAATGAAACGCAGAAACCGCCCTTAAGTTCCGAACATGTTTCACTGTTATTATATTTTATCACTTTTCCGGCATAATGGCATCACAGTATTACCCAAAAAGGCCATGACTTGTATATTAATATACGATTGTTGATCTCGGATCGAGTTCGCGCGAATCATCCGTGTAATCGTACACTGCGCCGGGGCGCACCTTCACATCTTCGTATATATATTCGCTGTAACCGGTAATCCTTGTTCCCATATAGCACTGTGTCCTTGTTTCCTCGCCTGCTTCATTATAAAACGTTACGTCTGTAAACTCCTGCATATAGGAATCCGATCCGTCACCATAGGGTACGGATGAATACGGTCTTTCGTATGTACGGCTCTCTTTGCATAAATATCCCTCATCCGCATATTCGTAACGGGAAGTCGAAGAATCATACATGCTGTAATAAACATCCTCGATGACCCTGTTCTTGTCATCATATGTGTATTCATGGGATTGTAATATCTCGCCGTCATCCTCCGTATAGGATACGCTAGTCAGAAGGTTTCCGTTTTCATCATATTCTTCTTCGATCCTGTAACGGACATTTCCTTCATAACATTCCAGGATTGTGCGGTGATTACCGTTCTTTTCGATCTTAGCTTCCATTGACGTGTATGTATTTCCTTCAGCATCCGTAACATCCTGTCTAATCCTGTGTCCGGTTTCATCATAGATTTCTTCGTAATAAGACTTTAGATTTCCGTTCTCGTCACGGCTTTCTTCATATGTCCTTACCAGATTTCCCGACTCATCATATTCGTATCTGACCGTATAATTGTATGAACCACTTGATTCCTTGAGGGTTATTTTGCCGTCTTTATCAAATTCGCAGTATTTCTCTACCTCGCCGTTGTAACCGTATGTCGATTCGGACAGACGTACCCCGTCCTTATCGTACTCTTCGACGGATTTGATTTTGCCATGAACATCCGTAACCGTTCTTACGGAGGCTCCGTCGGAATCATATACGGTTTCCGCAGTGGTATACAGATATCCGTTCTGATATTCAAGTTCTTTCACAAGACGTCCCTGTTTATCGAACTCATACGAATATTCATAAAAATAGCTGAGGCCGCAGTCGGCATAATATGAAAGATGTGCGGCAAGCAGTCTTGTCTTCGACCCTGTCATACCACCGCACCCTGCCAGATTAATCGCAAGAAGCATGATTATTATCAGACTTATCGTTTTTCTCATAATATTCCTCCTGAAAGGGGGCAAAATTTCCTGTTCATATGTACAGACGGAAAAACAATCCGCCGGGTCACCCGACCGATACATCCATATTCCATATTATCATCATAAGGTTACCATGGCGAGCTATCATTCCGTCGATTGCTATGTAACTTGAGTCCGGCAGATGGTATAATAACAGATGTTGATTGATCATTTGTCATATGATCGCATCTGTTTAAAACAAGGAGAATGACTATGGGTATCTTGGGGAAAATG
>JAFWUY010000114.1 GCA_017524035.1 Lachnospiraceae bacterium
AGTTCAACCAAGTATAACACATGTAAAAACCCTCGTAATCTGCATGATTACGAGGGTTTGATGAGAGCAGGTGATGGGAATCGGACCCACATATCCAGCTTGGAAGGCTGGTGTTCTACCACTGAACTACACCTGCATTGCCATATGTTTTTTACAACAGCAAAGTAGATATTACACAATAGTTTTCTGCTTGTCAAGAAAAAATCAATACTTTTTTCGGGGTTTTTTAGTATACTTATGGAAAGGACGGTGTTTTTGCCGCTTTTACGGGGGAAAAAATCATGAAAAAAGCCAAAATCGCATATAATTACGTTAAATTTCTGTCCTTATTTCTTTTTTCCGCCATCATCATGCTGATCCCGTTTGAAACAAAAGCTTCGGGAATCACGGTATATAACGGCATCGACTATTCCTCCGTCTACGATTTCAACTATTATGTCTCGCGATACCCAGATATCGCATACTATTTCGGAAACGATCCGCAGGGAGCACTGGCCCACTTCGTGACCTTCGGTATCTCTGAGGGCAGACAGGGCTGTGAAAACTCTGAGCCCATGACGCCTGCTGCCGGGCAGGGACTCTTAAGCGGTTTTACCGTTATACTCGATGCCGGACACGGCGGAAGGGACCCGGGCTGTGTCAGAAACGGTGTCTGTGAGAAGAACGTCAACCTCTCCATAGTCATGAAGATCAAGGAAATGCTCGAAGCACAGGGAGCAACTGTCCTTCTTACAAGACCGGATGATACCTTCGTAAGTCTCGAATATCGCTACTGCTTTGAAAATATTCATCCCGAAGCCGTATTCGTCAGCATCCACTGCAACGCTCTGGCGGGCAATTCTTCAATCTCGGGAATGAGTGCATACTGCTACACTCCCGGAAATGAAAAAAGCTTTGACCTGGCAGCCTGTGTCTACTCCGGAGCCGTGTATGCAACCGGAGCTAAGGACCGCGGGATCAAAACCCTTTCAGATATCAAAGTCGTATATTACAGTACCATTCCCTCGGTACTGATAGAGACCGGTTATCTTTCGTCATCGGCGGAATTCCCGCTTCTGACCTCACCGGATTATCAGGATACGATCGCGACAGGTATCACAAACGGTATCCTGACCTACAAGCTCTTAAATGCTTCATGAAACAGTCTTCAGGAGAACATCGGTGATCATACCGATCGCATCCTTCTGCTCGCTTGCGGACATCGTCTTAATGTAATCCTCACGTGCCGCATACAGATCGTTGATCTTCTTTGCAAGAAATGAAGTGGACAGATCGTCCTGGTCTATCACCACGGAATAACCCTGCTGCTGGAAACTTTCCGCATTCAGGATCTGATCGCCTCTTCCGCCGGGAAGGGGTATAAGGATATTGGGCTTTCTGAGGGTGAGAAGCTCAAATATGGAATTTGCTCCGGCCCTGGAAACCACGATATCGGCCATTGCAAAGATATCCTTGAGTTCATCCGTGACATACTCAAACTGCTTATATCCTTCCTTGGTCAGAAGGAGATTATCCATCTTGTCCTTGCCGCAGATATGCACGACGTAGAACTGCTGGAGAAGCTTGGGGAGTGCATCACGTATTGCCTGATTGACCGCAGCCGCGCCCTGGCTTCCGCCTATTACCATAAGTACGGGCTTGCTGTCGTCAAAGCCGCACATCTCACGTCCCTTTGCCGGATCGCCGTTTAAGAGCTCTCTTCTTACGGGAGAGCCGGTAAGTACTCCTTTTCCCTCGGGAAGCATTTCCATTGTTTCGGGGAAGTCACAGCATACGGTCTTAGCCATCGGAAAGCAGATCTTGTTGGCAAGTCCGGGAGTAAAATCGGATTCATGCACAACACAGGGTATCTTGAGGGATGCCGCTGCCTTTACGACGGGAACGGCCACGAATCCGCCCTTGGAAAAGACGACATCGGGTGCGATATCCTTCATGATCTTCTTGGCTTCACCGATTCCCTTTAAAACCCTGAAAGGATCTGAAAAATTCCTGACATCCATATACCTGCGGAGCTTTCCGGTGGATACTCCGTAGTAGGGAATGCCGAGCTTTTCTATGAGTCCCTTCTCGATACCGTCATATGAACCGATGTAGGAGATCTCGAAACCTGCGTCCTTAAGTGAAGGCATGAGTGCGATATTAGGTGTTACATGTCCGGCGGTTCCTCCGCCCGTCATTACAATCTTCTTCATATTCTTACTTCTTTTTCTTAAAGATGAATACCTTGCTGAAAACGTAGTTCAGGATCGTGACAATTACGGATGAGATGAAGATCTTGCAGATCCAGTAATTCCAGTTGAAGATATTTACGGTAAGCCACATGATGAAAAGATCGAGGAACCATGTGGAGAGTCTGGATGCGGCAAAGCCTCCGAACTCCTTTACGATATGTGGATTTGTGCTCCTGAAAACCCAGCTTCTGTTGAGGGGATAAGCAAAGCACACACCCGCAACCCATCCGATCGTGTTAATGATCAGATTCTGGAATGTATCGGATGAATCCAGAAGGAAATGCTCCGCAAGGAAACATGCAAACCATGAAAAGATGGTCGTAAGGACTCCGACAACCAGATAGACCAGGATCTCCTCATACCTGCAGAACAGCTTGTGCGCCCAGGGCCACCACTCGAGCCAGTCCCTGAACTTTTCTTCAAGATTCTTTCTTCTTGCGGGCTCCGCGGTTTCCGGTGCGGTACCCGTTTCTTTTATATCCGTCATTTGTAAATCTCCGTCTTTTGATACTTTTCAGTTCACCACGTGGATCGGCGATCCGTCAAGGAATGCCTTTATATTATCATACACTCCCTGTACGCATCTGTTGCGCGCTTCCACGGAACCCCATGCAAGATGTGGAGTTATTATCAGCTTGCCCGAATCCTTGATCTTGCTTAAGGGGTTGGTCAGCCTTAAGGGCTCATCTTCGAGAACATCAAGTCCGGCGCCGGCTATATCGCCGTTTTCAAGGGCTTCGTAAAGGTCAGTGTTATTAACGACCCTGCCCCTTGCAACGTTGATAAGGAAAGCCGTGGGCTTCATCTTCTTAAGAGCATCCCTGTCTATATAGTTCAGAGTGATGTCACTCAGCGGGCAATGCAGTGAAAGGAAGTCACTCTGCGAAAGAAGTTCGTCCTTCGAAACCTGCTCATACTCCGTAACCTTGCTTCTTCCGGTAACGGATGTGAAGATGACCCTGCATCCGAACGCGGAGGCGATCTGAGCTACCTTTTTTCCGATATTTCCCATACCCACGATGCCCCAGGTCTTGCCCGCAAGCTCGCCAAAAGGAATGTCGAAATTGGAAAATCTGTCCTGTGCGCTGTATTTTCCCGACTTCACATAATCATCATAATAGGACAGCTTCTGGGAAACGGCAAGAGCAAGGGTAAAGGTGTGCTGTGCGACCATATCGGTTGAATAGCCGACCACATTGCACACGGGAATATTCCTTCCGCGAAGATACACAAGGTCACAATTGTCATATCCCGTCGCAAATTCGCAGACCAGTTTAACATTGCCGGAATCACACAGGGATTCTTTATTGATCGGGCTCTTGTTGGCAACGACGATCTCTGCGTCCTTCGTCCTTTCCCTGACCTCCTCTGCGGTGGTCGTATTGGGATAAGCCGTTACCTCCCCGAGGTCATTCAGCATATCTACGCTGATATCGGGGCCTACGCTGTTTCTTTCAAGGATGACTATTTTCATGCTTACCTCTTAAAAAAGGCCGGCGCATGATCCGCCGGCCTTTGAAAGATCAATAAAATTACTTAACGGTAACAGAAGTAAGGTGGGTGTTGGCACCCTCGTACCAGTAAAGGAATCCTTCAACATCTACAACCTGTCCTGCCTCAAGGCCGCTTACAAGATCATAGAACTCCTGGTCGCTTCCGTTGAGATAATACTCAAGGCAGAAGCTGTACTCAGCTCCGTCCTTGGAAAGAGTAACATAGATGTCATCGCCGGGCTGATCGTTCTTGAATGCAACGGATACAACGGTCATATCGGTGAAGATAACCTTCTGGTTCTGATAATCGATGAGCTCATCGGTTCCGAGCTTATCGGTAAGATCCTTGGGTGCTGCTACGAAGAGGTCTCCGCCCTCAACGAACTCGAAGGTAGCATCGGTGATCTCGGTCTCTCCCGCCCACTCGGACTTAAAGCCGGTAACCTTGATCTGAACGCCTTCGGTAAGCTTTGCTGCATCTTCCTCGGAGCATGCAAGCTCATAAAGGAAAATAGCTCCGTCCTGATCCTGGCAGTAAACGGTGATCTTGTTGTCCCACCATGACTGATGAGCCTGAACATAGGTAACTACGGTAACTTCGTCGTCAAGAGCTGCTGCTGCGTAATCCGCATAGCTCATAACACCTTCGTCCTCCGTATCCGCATCGGTATCGGTGTCAAGATCGGAAAGTGCTTCGCCGAACTGCTCTGCCACGTCGGTCATGTCGTTAGCGAGTGCATCGGTATCGATCTCGGGCTGCTCGACAACAGGTACTTCGGGTGTTTTGCCACATGCGCCCAAGGTAAGTACAAGAGCTGCTGCAGCGCAAACTGCTGTAAATTTTTTCATAATATCCTCCTAGTTGCCCTTATAAACTGTAAATGCGGTCGGAGGGCGCCGACCGCATTGCATTGTAACGCATTTTTATTTTTTTTACAACATTTATTAGGAAGAAACCGCTTTATCTGCGTTTTTTGGCGTTAAAACGGTCCCTTACAACGTATATTCCCATGCATATCCATGCGATTGCTATGCAGGAAAGTAGTATGACCGACGTTTTCGGCAATGGTCCGAGGTCACGGCTTCCGACATTTCCGCGCTGCTCGCCGAGCCTGTACATCTGGGAAACCTCAGTGTACATCTGCTCAAGATAAGCATCATCCACGGTTCCCTTTCTCCTTACGGTCTTAACGCAGTTTTCGACCATCTGGCCGGCGGCATTTCTGAGCGAGGTCGATCCGTTGAATACCGGAGTAATGAAGGTATTGTCGATATTTCCGAGAACCATGTTAACGCAGTCGATCTTTACGCCGTAGTGGAGATCGTTATCGCTTCCGCCAAGTGACAGGTATTCCAGATATGCCGGATCGTTCTGGGCCTTAAGAGTTACCGGGACATAGCCTTCGGTCTCGGAATAGCTTTCCTGGACCTCATTGGTGAGAAGGAACTGGGCAAAGAGCCAGCTTGCGAGAACCTCCTGCTCGTCGTCCTTATTGAAGATACAGACAGACGGCCCCTGGGAGATCATCTTTATGTTCGAAGGATCGTACTGGGGAACGGGACGGACTGCCGTCTCAAATTCAACCTTCTTATTGTCGTGGATATCCGAAAGCGGTGCATGTGCGCCGATCCATGTGGCACCCGCGGTCGAATCCACCGCAAGTATGCACTGTCCCGCGTTCATGAAATTGCCGGGGTAGCTGGATATCTTGAAGGTGGAAAATGCCTTGGTCCTTCCGTGGGATGCGATCTCCTTGAGTATGCTTCCGGTGGTCTCGTTGAAGATGAGGATATTTCCCATATCATCCGAGTATCCGGCATTCCGCTGTCTCAGCATTGTGATCAGCATATTGTCGGTGGACTTGTATATGAAGGGGATCATTACGTCCTGGCCGTTTACCGCATAGGTTCCGTCGGGGTTTTGTGCAAGTGCGGCTTCCGATACCTCCCACACCCAGTCCCAGGTAGGCACATCCGGGATCTCGTACCCCATTGCCTCGACGTAGGTCTTGTTGATGTAAAGGGCTTCCGACGATCTCATAAAAGGAAGGCCCATCAGGTGATCCCCGAGCATCAGTTCATCCAGATACTTGGGCACGATCTCATCAACCGAAGGCCCGTCAAACCTGAGCTCGCTTCCGGCAAGTCCGTACCTGGGATCGTCTATCAGATCCTCAAGGAAAACTATCTCTCCGTCGCCCGTCATATAGGTTGCGATATGGTCGGGATAGGTGATGCATACATTGGGTGTCGTATCGGTCGCGATATTGGTGATGACGTCGTTGTATATTACGGAATAATCGTTGTACAGCTTCATGCTGACATGGATGTTCGGATAGAGCTCCTCGAAATCTTCCACACACTTTTCGTAAATCTGTGTCTGCGTCTGGTTCGTATCGTTCTTCGCCCAGAACACGATCTCATACTCCCTTGATTCGTCGAAGGTTTCCGGCATCTTAAAATCACTGCCCGCTTGCTTTCCGTGACATCCCGCCATTGAAAGCATCAGACCTGCTGCGGCAAGGGAAAGGATTAATTTTCCAAATCTCTTCATCTTGATCATCCCTTTGTACCGCCTCTCGAAACTCCTGCCATGATCTGACGTCTGAATATCAGGAACAGAATGATGAGCGGAAGCGAAATGACAACGACCGCCGCCATCATCGCAGGGATGTTCTCCCTTCCGAAGCCGTTCTGCCTGATCTCCTGTATTCCGTTTGATACGAGGAAATAATTCTTGTCGTCCGTGATGAGTCTGGGCCATACATACGAATTCCAGCACTCGATGACCTTGAGGATGATGATCGTGACGACCGTCGGACGGCAGATGGGAAGCATTACCCTGAACAGATATTTAAGGTCGCTCGTTCCGTCGACCTTAGCCGCGTAATAGAGCTGGTCCGGAACCTGCGCGAAATTTTCCCTGAGCAGATACACATAGAACACACTCATTACGGACGGAAGGATAAGTCCGGAGAAAGTGTTTCTCATATCCATATTGGTTATGGTCACGAAATTGGTGATGACTATGAGCTCGCTCGGTATCATCATCATTGAAAGAAAAACTGTGAAAAGAAGATCCCTTCCCTTAAACTCGAGTCTGGAAAATGCGAATGCAGCAAGCGTGATCACGATGACCATGACAAAGGTCGTGACCAACGTGAAGACAAATGTATTGAGCAGATATCTTCCGAGAGGCACCTGCGAAAATGCATTCGTGTAATTCCCGAAGGTGGGATCCGTCACATAGAACTTCGGGATCTTTTCTCCGTTATAGGATGCATAGCTCTTAAAGGATGTGAGCACCATCCAATAGAAAGGAAACAGGACCATAAGTCCCCATATCCCGAGAAATGCATATATCACTATATTCTTTACCGTTTTAACCCCGCGGGCTTTCTTTTCCTCGCGGAGCGTTTTCTCACGATTATCCATCATCGTTCCTTATGTGTAATAAACATGTTTCTTGCTGACCAGAAGATTGATACAGGTGATCGTCAGCACTATCACAAATAGTACTATCGCCGCCGCTGACGCAAAGGAAGGATATCCGCCGCTGTCACCGTAGAGCATATCGTAAACATATCCGACGATCGTGTTCATTCCGGCCGCATTTAGATCGGTTCCGAACAGTGCGACCGCATCCGAATATTCCTTGAACGCACCTATGAATCCCGTGATGACGAGATAGAAAATGGTGGGAGAGATCATAGGAAGAGTGATCTTCATGAACACCCTTAAGGATCCTGTTCCGTCAACCTTCGCAGCATTGTAATAGGTTTTGTTCACGCTTGCAAGTGCGCTCGTAAGGAGCAGAACCTTGAAGGGAAGAACTATCCAGATGATATAGAAGCACATGACGAACATCTTCGCCCAGTAGGGTCCGTCTATGAAATCAACGCTCTCTCCTCCGAAGAAATTAATGAGGAGGTTGATGAGTCCGTCCGAATATGCTGTCTTTTTGAAAAGGACCATGAAGACAAGACCGACGGCAAGAGTGTTTGTTACATAGGGAAGGAAATATACCGTCTGGAACAGCTCCCTGAGCTTTGTTATCGAACTCAGCGCAAGCGAAATGAGAAGTGCGAATCCCGTAGAGACAGGCACCGTGATCATTACCATGATAAATGTGTTCTTCACGGCCTGAAGAAAATACGTATCATGAAGAACATATGAGAAATTATAGAATCCCGTTCCGTACGATGTCTGGGAAACGAAATTGTAGCCCTCCTCGAATGAATATATGAATACATCCACAAGAGGATAGACCATGAATATTCCCATGAATATTAGAGCCGGCAGAAGGTAGAGCCAGGCTTTTAAATTGTTTTTCTCGATCATATCTGCGACCCCTGTGCTGACTTATTACCGTATTTGATGGTCTGTACCAGATCCTTGATCTTTCCGACGTTCATAAAGAGAGAATCCTCGGTGATATGCTTTTCCGCGAGTTCTTCAAGGATCTTCTGCTTGTGGTCCTTGGAAATGACGATCGTGTCAAAAACTTCCTTCTCGTCTATGCCCTCGTTCTTAAGGATCTTCTCGAGCGGAAGCTCGTCCTTTCCCCAGAGCAGGAACAGTCCCCTCTGCGAATAGATCCTGTCGAACTGTCTCGTCGCCTCGACAAATATCGGCATGTCGATCCCGTCGTCATACATCTTGGTCGAACTCTTATCAACGTAGTGCTGCAGCCATTTGTACAGATACTCGTTGCTCTTGATGACTTCGGCACTGTTCTTGCCGTGTTTCTTCAAAAGCCACTCATATCTGCTCTTGTTGAATACATAGACCTTGCCGTCCTGGTCTCCGTATCTTCCCTTTACATCGAAACAGGCGAAGAACAGTCCGACCGTGTACGAATATGAAAAGTCCAGCATCCTCGTGGGCAGCGAAAAGTGCTGCGCTATCTCGATACAGGTAAGCTCGTCGTATCCGAAGATCTTACGCACTTCATCCACGAAGCGGAACATCTGCTCATCCGCGGTCTTTATATGGCTTTCCCTGAGTCCCGAGGGGATCAGCACGAAATCGCTGACCGGCTGTCCGCGGAAAAGAATGACATCGCCGCGTCCTCCCAGGCTCTCACAGAACTCATCATAAGAAGTAACTTTATCCATTTAAGATCACTTTCCTTTTCCGAAACGGAGTCTTTCGCCGGTCTCAGGCTCGAAAACATGAACCTTGCCGGGTCTGAGCCTGAACGATACGGTTTTTAATCCGTCCTCGGGCCTTTCGTCCGAATCGATTATCGATCTGACAACGGGTGCTTCGCACGCCGCATTCTTTGAAACGATGCTAATATCCCTGCCCATTACCTCGACTCTGTCGAGTTCGCAGCGGAGAGGTCCCGCGGGATCGTAGATGAAGCCCTCGGGTCTGATGCCGGCGACTACTTTGCCGTCCCTTACACCGGGAACATCGAGCACGGTATCTTCGCCTATGATAAGCTTCCCGCCCTTAACCTCCGCATCAAAAACATTTATCGCGGGAGTTCCGAGGAACTTTGCAACGAAGAGATTCGCGGGATCGTCATAAACCTCCTGGGGCTTTCCGAACTGATGGAGCTCTCCGTCCTTCATGACAACGATCATGTCGGAAATGCTCATCGCTTCTTCCTGGTCATGGGTTACGAATACGGTGGTGACTCCGGTCTCTCTCTGGATGCGTCTGATTTCTTCCCTGGTCTGAAGCCTTAATCTCGCATCGAGGTTCGAAAGCGGCTCGTCCATGAGAAGAAGTCTCGGAGTCTTGACAAGTGCTCTTGCTATCGCAACCCTCTGCTGCTGGCCTCCCGAAAGCTCCTTGGGTTTCCTTTCCAAAAGCTCCCGGATCTGGACCAGCCCAGCAACCTTGTCGGCCCTTTCCTTCATCTGCTCCTTGGTCATCTTCTCCTCGCCTTTGAGATTTCCGAGCGGGAAGATGATGTTGTTGTAAACGCTCATATGCGGATAGAGCGCATAATTCTGGAATACCATTCCGACACCGCGAAGCTCGGGAGAGATCTCCGTGACATCATCGTCACCGAAAAAGATCCTTCCTTCGGTGGGCTTTTCAAGTCCGCATATCATATTCAGCATGGTACTCTTTCCGCATCCCGAAGGTCCGAGGAGTGCGACAAGCTTTCCGTCGGGGATCTCAAAGGTGAAATCCTTGACGGCAACAACGCCTTCTCCCTTTCCTCCCCTGGGAGGGAATTTTTTGGTAAGTCCCTGAAGAACTACTTTCATAATCTGTTTCCTTTACTCGGCACCTGTTACGGTTACATCCGCAAGTCTTGTGTATGTGGGGATGAGTGCATTGTCGTATCTAGACCTGTCAGCGCTCATCTTCATGTTCCTGACGAAATCCTTCATATTTCCGGATATCGATCCGCCGGTCACGGGACGCACTCTGCCACCCTCTTCATGCAGGAATGCAAGCCTGATCTCTCCGAAGAGGTCACCCGACATCGTATCAACCTGGAAATCGGAGAAAAATACGCATTCGAGAACGGGACCTTTGAGGAGCTCATCCCTGCTGCGGCTTCCTCCGCTCACCTCGTAATTTCCGGGTATGAAGGTATCCTTTTCGCCGAGGTAATACGAGAACTTGGTCCCGCCGTGGAATGCCTTCGGTACATCATCCTCCATCAGCACCCTGTCTTCAATGGGCGTTCCCTCAGGGTCGGTAAGCATATTCATCGAGGATCCGTCCAGGGTCCTGAGGGTCTTTAACGTAACCTTGTCACCGCAGATACCTTCCGCGATGGACTCACCCTTTTTGAATGATGAATACTTCATATGGATGAACGCACAGTCGAGCCCGTCCTTGAAATATTCGTAAAGTCTTACCGCATCCTCTCCGGAAAAGACGACATCGGCCTTTCCGAGGGAAGGTGTCTTTTCCGCGACGAGTCTTGAAGGACCGTACTCAAATGTCTTCCCAAGATCGGTCTTTAAGTCATTCTTCATGCAGATACCGGAATCATAGAGCTTGTAGAATTCTATTTCTCTATCGGAATTCCTTGCGTTTACCACGGTTTCAAGAAGCGATACGGGATATCTTTCCGTGACATCGATACCGGTGCTCGTTACGATCCTTCTTTTCACATCGGATACGAAGATCTCGTAACTGTTCATGAAAACCTCGTCCGTCTCGGGGAGATTCTTAACGGTATCCATGAAATCCGCCGAAATGCGGTTAAGGTCCACATCCTTTTCCCCGGTCTCCGGAAGCTCTGCCGGAGCCTTAAGCTCATAGTAAGCATCCTTTATCAGGCCCGCCTGGAAAAGGAGATCCTTTATGGAAGCTCAACATACTCGAAAGTCTCATCGGGTCCCATCTCCGCGCTAGCGCTGCCGACTCCCTTGCCGTCCTCCGACTTGACAAAAACCGTGATCTGGTAATTTTCGATATCCGCGGATCTGTTCTGGTCGAGATCGTGGCGGATGAAATAGAATTCCCAGCGCCTCGTCTTAGTCTGTGTGATCCTCCAGGCAAATGCCCCGCTTTTTTCCAGAAGCTCTTTTATCTGTTCAATCTTCATTATCCGAGCCTCCCTTTCGTCTTA
>JAFWUY010000115.1 GCA_017524035.1 Lachnospiraceae bacterium
CAGGATATAAGTCCGTTGTTATAATAGTTTTGTAGGGGTATAGTATATGTATGTCCTATGCTTTGGTTCATAAAATGCTTATCCACGATCGGAGAATGTTATGACTGATAAGAGAGAGAAAGTTGCAGCCGATTTCCGTAAGGAAATAAGTCATGCCTTTGAGCCCGGTGCCAAGGTGATGTCGGCTGACAGAGAACTCCGGTACTGTCTGGAGCTTCAGAGAGAGCGCCTCGAAAAGAGAAATCTTAAGTTTAACGAAGAGATGATCCACAGAGGCCCTTTTCCCAACGGTCTTAACCGGGTGAGGTCATGGAAGGACGGTCATTACGATACTTCCTGGACCGTGGATTTTATCACACATAAAACTTCAATAGAAAGAGACGGCATGAAAACATATCGCAAGAGCGTGCCGCAATCAATCTATGAAACGGTTGTGGATGTCCGCGACGGGGAGGATGTGAGCGGAGACAGATACAGCTGTCCGAACTGCGGCTCCGTTTCTACCATTGCGGAGCTTCAGGAGGGATGTGCCCACTGCGGAACACATTTTGAGATGTCCGAACTGTATCCGAAGGTCAAGAATTACTATTTCGTATTCGATATGAGCGGCAAGGCTGAAAAAATGTGGAGGACAGTGCTGGAGTACGGTCTGTGGCTTCTGCCGGTTAATCTGATCATGGCTGCGTCGGTATTTGCAAAGGAATACGGCGGATGGGGAATGCTTGCATCACCCCGGGGTATCTTTACCGTGCTGCTGACATCGCTTATCATGATACCTGTTTTCGGATATATCGGATGGATATTTGACTGTTTCCGCCGTGCTTTTGCGGTGGTGCCGTCACTGTTTGAAGTGATAGGTTCCCGCACCAGATTTGAATCCAACATGTCGGTTGTATCTCCGGAGTTCACTCAGGAGTATTTTGCCGCAAAGATGATGTCTCTTTTTAAGATATTCGCGTATTCTGAAAATCGCACGCTTCTTCCGTTCTACCGCGGTTCCGGAAGCGGGGAGGAATTCGATAAT
Organism: Lachnospiraceae bacterium; assembly: GCA_017524035.1. Lineage (GTDB taxonomy): Bacteria > Bacillota > Clostridia > Lachnospirales > Lachnospiraceae > AC2028. Next base: position 1,025 of record JAFWUY010000115.1, read on the forward strand.
ATCGTGGATGCGGAATCCAAAGGTTATATGGCATGTAAAAGTGTCCGGAGGTCCGGCAATATGGTGAATGTCACCGCGGATCTGTATTTTGAGATATCAAGGGATCTGGGGAATAAGATAAAAACACGGGATGAGGTCTACCGGATCAAGGCAGGAAGAAGGACGGATATTCCTTATACGAACAACTTTTCCATTACAAACATACAGTGTTCTTCCTGCGGCGGAAGCTTCGATGCATTCAAGTCAAACAAATGTCCCTACTGCGGTTCGGAATATGATCAGGAAAAGAATGACTGGGTGATATATGAGATGCGCAGCGTCGGAACACTTATCAGACTCAGAAGGATCATTACCGGTCTGATAATCGTGGCTGTGTTGGTATCGTCCTGCCTGGTCACATTAAGTGAAGCCGGAGTGCTGGACAGATTTTCATTTTTCTGATACACAGCACTTTTTATTCAACACATATGAACAGATACTTGAAGTAGGTATGGTTCCTGCTGTTGTCATAGAGATTGAACAGGCTTATGGAGTACAGGTCTGAGATAGGCTTAAGGTTATTGCGAGTGATAAGGGAAAGCATCTTGCGATAGGATCTTTCGATGTCCGGTGAATTGTTGTCGTGATAACACAGTACCGCCTTGCTTCCGGGAACAGGGAAGGTACCTATATTGTCCGCAGGCAGGAATGACAGACTGATTATATTGTTGTACACATACTTTCCCGCTACCAGGTCATCATAATCGATGGTGACACCGGCAGGAAATACCGGCAGCGAATCGTCTTCGGTTGTTCTGGCGAGATGCCATGACAGTTCACCGGCTATATCGGCAGCGTGGAAGGAAGAATCTTTCTCGGCAATGGGACTTTTATATACGCTCATCGGCGGTATCATATCCACGAAGGGAGTTCCGGGTTTGTGGGAATTGTATTTTCCCAGTATCCACATTCCACGCTTTAGAGCCGAGATCTTCTTGGTTATAAGATATGCTTCTCTTTCCATTTCACGGATCTTGGAATGGGCAAGATCCTCTATTCCGCTTCTTGAGAGATTGTGGATTATTCCGCGGATCTCTTCTATGGAACATCCGGATTGTCTCAGCGTTGTTATGAAAAAGAATGAGCTTATATGGGCCGCGGAATAATAATGATATCCGTTAGCGGGATCCGTCCACGGAACAAGGATATCCTGTTCATAGTAATATCTGAGAGTATCTCTTGTGGTGCCGCACAGGCTCGCAAAGTCCGAGACCCGTAATGTATATTCCCGGTTTGCGGGATTGTCTTTATTATTTTTGTTCATACAGGTATCTTATCACACCTTGGGGTTAACCCCAAGGTTTTTGTTATCATTCGGATAATATATTACAAGATAAACCTCTGAAAGGTACTTAAACAGCGATGAATCCTGTTTATGAAATTTTTATTGACTTGGGAGTTGCCCCCAAGTATATCCTTGATGCGAGAATCAATGTACCCGTAAAGGGATTAAGGAGAAAAGAGAATGAAAAACGTTACCGAAACCATCATCCGTGTTATCGCAGGCTACCTTGACAAGGACGAATCCGAGTTCAAGGCTACCGATACCTTCGCAGAGATCGGACTGGATTCACTCGACATCATGGAGCTTGTTATGCAGCTTCAGGAGGAACTTGACTGCAAGATCGAGCTTTCACAGGATATCACTTCCATCGAGAAACTTGCCGAGTATATCGAGAAGCAGTGACCTGACATAAGGAGAAGAGATGGAAAAGAATCCGGTTTGCGAAATGCTTGGAATAAGATATCCGGTATTTCAGGGCGGAATGGCATGGATAGCGGATGCAAAGCTGGCATCGGCTGTGTCCGAAGCGGGAGGCCTCGGACTTATCGCGGCAATGAACTCAAACGGAGAACAGCTGCGCGCCCAGATACATGAAGCGAGAAAGCTTACGGACAAGGTGTTCGGTGTGAATCTGATGCTTATGAGCCCGTATATAGATGAAGCGGTCGATGTCGTATGCGAAGAGAAGATAACGGTCGTAACGACAGGCGCGGGAAATCCTGTCAAGTATATGGAAAGGCTTAAGGGCGCCGGTGTTAAGGTGATCTGCGTCGTTGCAAGTGTTGCACTTGCGAAAATGGTCGAGGACATGGGTGCTTCCGCTGTCATAGCCGAAGGCTGTGAATCGGGAGGACATGTCGGTGAGACCACAACAATGGCACTGGTTCCCCAGGTTGTCGATGCGGTTAACATTCCCGTGATCGCTGCGGGAGGAATCGCGGACGGAAGAGGAATGGCAGCCGCATTCATGCTCGGAGCTTCGGCCGTTCAGATGGGTACAAGATTCCTTACAGCCAAGGAATGCGGTGTTCACGAAAACTACAAGGAAAAAGTTCTCTCGGCAAAGGACCGCGACACCATAGTCACGGGAAAAACACTCGGTCATCCCGTACGTGCTCTCAAGAACCGTATGAGCAGAGAGTTCGACCGAATGGAGAAGGATCCTGACACAAAACCGGAGGATCTGGAAAAGCTCGGTGCAGGCGCGCTCCGAAGAGCTGCGATAGAAGGGGATGTAAGGAACGGATCCTGTATGTGCGGACAGATTGCGGGTCTCGTTAACAGTGAAGAAACCTGCGAAGAGATAATCACGGGCATCTGCAGGGATGCATATAGATTAATGGGAAAAGAATGACCCGGAAACAGGAAAAGATATAAATGGGAAAGACAGCATTTTTACTTGCGGGACAGGGAAGCCAGCATCCCGGCATGGGAAGAGAATTATATGAAAGCAGCAAGGCCGTACGTGAGGTTTTCGATGAAGCGGAAAAGATCCGGCCCGGAACGCTTCGGCAGATGTTCGAAGGGAGCGATGAGGAATTAAAGCGCACGTCAAATACACAGCCCTGCCTTTTTCTTGCCGATCTTGCTGCGGCAATCTCTCTTAAGGAAAGCGGAGTGGCTCCCGATATGATCGCAGGTTTTTCACTCGGCGAAGTGGCGGGACTTGCACTCAGCGGGATCATGGATGAGATGTCGGCATTCAGGCTTGTCATAAAAAGAGGACTTCTTATGGACGAAGCCGCAAAGAGAATAGACGGAGGAATGCTTGCTGTCCTGAGAATGGATGCGGGTGAGCTTGAAGAGATGTGTGAAGAGATGGGTGTGTATCCCGTCAATTATAACTGCCCCGGACAGATCGTTGTTTCCGGTACGGCGGAGAAGATATCGGAGCTTCAGATCGCACTGTCTCTCAAAAAA
>JAFWUY010000008.1 GCA_017524035.1 Lachnospiraceae bacterium
CAGGAGGTTTCAAGCATCTGGATCTGGATCGTCGGCGTATTCTTTGTAATGAAGACCCATGAGATCGAGCTCGGCGTACTCATTACCTTCGTCGGATACGTGATGCAGCTGAACGGTCCGATGAATTCCTTTTCCTGGATATTCAGGATGTGGGCCGAAAGCATAAACTCTGCGGAAAGACTCTTTGAGATCATAGATGCGATCCCCGAGATCCGCGAAAAGGAAAACCCTGTAAGGCTGACGCAGCCGAGGGGCGAGATCGAACTTGATAATGTAACCTTCGGCTACAGGATCGGACGTCCGGTTCTCAAGAACATAAACCTCAAGGTAAAAGAAGGAGAAATGCTCGGCATAGTCGGAAGATCCGGTGCCGGCAAATCCACTCTCGTCAACCTGATATCCAGACTCTACGATGTAAACGAAGGATCGATCAGCATCGACGGAACCTGTGTCAAGGACCTTGCGCTCTCAGACCTCAGAAGAAACGTTGCGATGGTATCACAGGATACATACATCTTCATGGGATCCGTTGCAAAGAACATCGCATACGGAAATGAAAACGCAAGCAAGGCCGACATCATCAGGGCCGCAAAGCTTGCAAGCGCACACGAATTCATTTCAAAACTTCCCGACGGATACGACACTGTCATAGGTGCATCCGGCAAGGACTTATCGGGTGGCGAAAAGCAGCGTATATCGATTGCAAGAGCGATCCTCGCAGATCCCAAGATACTGATACTCGATGAAGCTACCGCAAGCGTTGATACCGAAACGGAAAAAGCGATACAGCATTCTCTAAAGTATCTTGTCAAAGGAAGAACAACACTTTCAATCGCACACAGACTCTCAACCCTTAAGGATGCCGACAGGCTGATCGTTATCGACGGCGGCAGGATCGTTGAAGAAGGAACCTGGGACGAACTGTACGCACGTGAAGGCGGAATCTTCCATAACCTCTTAGACCTTCAGAACAAATCGCTGCAGCGTAAAAGCGAAAGCTTTTAAAACAGACCTTCCTGTGTTACCAAGGAGAACAAAATGTCAGACAACACTCTCAACATATTTGAACAAAAAGCGGAAGAAATGACCGCAACACGCATCATCCCCGTGAGTGCCGTATTTACACGTACGGACGGAGGATTTGTAAGCCTCGATCTTGACGGCAAACATTACGACAGGGTAAGGATCATAAGACTCTTTCCTTTTTCGGATGCAAACAGATTTCTCTCTGTAAGGGAATATGAAGGCGACGGAAAAGAGATAGGCATCATCGAAGACCTTGATGCAATGTCCGGAGAAACGAAAGAGGTCATCTCCGATCAGCTTACTCTCTGCTATTTCACCCCTGTCATCAGCAGGATCTACAGCATCAAGGACGAATACGGCTATGCTTATTTCCACGTTATGACGGACAAGGGCGAATGCAGATTCGCGATCAATATGGGATCGAATGCCGTCAGCAAACTCTCCGACACAAGACTGGTCATCGTCGACGTCGATGAGAACCGCTTCGAGATACGGGATGTCGATGCGCTTTCGCAGAAAGAAAAGAGAATGCTCGATCTCTTCCTGTAACAGTTCAAAGATCATGAGGACCTGAAATGATTTTAAGATACGACATTCCGCATAATGCAGAAAGCATGGTGGAGCTTTCGGAAGGTGAAAAAATCTACTACGCCGTTCCGATCGACATCGATGAAAAAGGAAACTGGACAGACGATTCTTTCTTTGTCGTGACCACCTCAAAGCTCTTCATCATCCGCGGAAAAAAGAAAACGGAAATTAATATCGCAGACCTTGACAAAGCCACCGCCGAACCCGGCATAGGAGGAGGAATCCTCACAGTCAGACAGGGTGATTCTCACAAGGTACTCGCTCACTATTCTTCCAGGCATCTCGGAAGATATGCTTACGTTGCGCGTGGTATCAACATCCTGATCTCCGGCAGGTTCGAAGAAGTCATCAGCAACGAATACGAAAAGACCTGTCCCATATGCGGAAGGGCGATCCCCGGAACAAAACGCTGTCCCAAGTGCTCGGGCGAGGGCGGTTTCTTAAGTATGTTCGTGAAGATGGCCGGGCCCTACAAAAAGGACTTTCTCGGCGTCTTCCTGATCATGGTATTGGTGGCAGTGACAACGCTGTTAAATCCCGAAGTACAAAAGCACCTCATCAACGATGTACTCAGCGGAAACGGCAGCCTTAAGACCGCATATGCTCTTCTTGCACTGATGTTCACCTTCAGTGCATCGATCGTTGTCCTTAACATAATGAAGAGCAACGCATCCGCAAGGCTCGGTTCCAAGATCGCGGCGGACTTAAGAAGACAGCTTTTTGAAAAATACCAGAAGCTCCCCTTAAGCTTTATCGGTGACAGAAGGCCCGGCGAGCTGCTGAACAGGATCACCCAGGATACAAGGTTCATCAGTGATTTCATGGCCGATGTATTCTGCAACCTGTTTGCGATCCTCTTCATCTTCATCTGGGACATCGTATTCATGATGGTACTGAACATTAAGCTTGCGCTGCTCACTTTCATCCTGGTTCCGTTCGTATCGGCACTTATGATCACGTTCAGGAAAACCATAGGCCGCATCTTCCATCTCCAGTACAAGAAAAATGACGACGTAGCCAGTGAGCTTCAGGACGTCATCTCGGGAATGAGAGTCGTCAAGACATACGGTAAGGAAAAGGACGAATCGGAAAGATTTAAGTCGGTCTCCGGAATCTTTGCAGATATCCAGAAAAAGAACGAACGCTTCTGGGCAATGTTTGATTTTCTCGTAAACGTTCTTATGGGAATGGGGCTTGTCATAGTCGTTTATTTCGGTGGACTTGATGTCTTCAACTATAAGATGACACCCGGTGAGCTCTATCAGTTCATCGCTTACACTCTCCTCCTCTTCCAGTACATAGGATGGCTCGGAAGACTTCCAAGAGAGATATCCAGACTCACGAGCAGCCTCGAGAGAATATACGATGTCCTCGCACAGGACGTACCCGAAGAGTCTGATACCGTCAAGGATATCGATATAAAAGGTGAGATCACATTCGATCATGCAACATTCGGATACAAATCATACCGTCCCGTTCTTGAAGACATCAATGCGGTGGTAAAACCCGGAGAAATGATTGGAATAGTCGGCGCCTCCGGAACGGGAAAATCAACGCTCATCAACCTGCTCATGAGACTGTATGAAACCGATGACGGAAGGATCCTCGTAGACGGAACCGATATGAAGGACATCAGCAGGAAGTCATACCACTCCCAGCTCGGCGTCGTTCTTCAGGAGACATTCCTTTTCTCGGGAACGATCATAGACAACATCAGATTCTCAAAGCCCGATGCCACGACAGAAGAAATAATAAGAGCTGCCAAGCTTGCAAACGCACACGACTTCATCTGCGCACTTCCCGACGGATACAATACATATGTAGGTGAGAAGGGATATACCCTTTCCGGCGGAGAACGCCAGAGAATAGCGATCGCAAGAGCCATACTCCCCGACCCGCGCATCCTGATACTCGATGAAGCAACCGCAAGCCTTGATACCGAGAGCGAGTTCATGATCCAGAAAGCACTGGAGAGACTCACAAAGGGAAAGACGACATTCGCGATAGCGCACAGACTTTCCACTCTCAAGAATGCCGACAGGATCATGGTAATAGACGGCCATCACATTGCGGAGATCGGAACGCATTCCGAACTTCTCGACAGAAAAGGGATCTATTACAATCTCTATACGGCACAGATACAGTTTTAAGATCAAAAAGCCCCGCTCATATGAGCGGGGCCTTAATCTCTTAAGTTCCATCCTGCATCCTCATATAATCTCAAAGATCGATCATCAATACAGCCCTGCCGGCTTTTGGATTCGGGCAAGCTCAATTATATCTAATGATTCGTAATCAAATGAATTCATCTCTGTGATCATCAAAGAAATCAAAATACGTTTTCACGCCTTCGAGCTCCGTCCATTTCTTAATATCCACCGGATTCTCATCCAGATCATAGATGCGCGCTCCACGCAGAGCCAGCAGGAAAGGTGAATGTGTCGCTATGATAAACTGGCATCCGAAGAATCTTGATGAATTCTGGATGAATTCCAGCAGTTCCATCTGCCTTTGCTGTGAAAGTGAATTTTCAGGCTCATCCAGCAGATACAATCCTTTGTCTTTGATCTTCTCCGAGAAATACCGAAGAGCACTTTCCCCGTTACTGTGTTCGATAATATTGCTTCCTATAGAATCCCTGACATATTTCGATTGCGATTTGGATCTGGCATCAACTATTTTTTTCAACTGATCGTAATCATCAAGCGATCTCATTTTGAATCCGGAATTCTTATTTTCTATCCATTCATCGAAGACCTGCTCTCTTTTTCGGTCCACGCCTTCATTCAGAGCTCTCAGATTGAGAATGAAATCAAACACATCATCACTTGTGATCATTCTGATCTCTTCAGGCTTTTCTCCGGGAACAAGTTCATATTTGCACATCTTCAGATAATCGTCATAGAGGCTGCTGCGGTTGAACAGAGTATCTCTCTTTGCTTTCAGCTTCTCAGCCATCAGATTAAGTGCCGTGCTCTTGCCGGAACCGTTATTTCCGTATAGGATAGTTATCTCAGAAAATGATAATTCCTGAAGCTGATTAACCGTAAATACTCCAAAAGGATAAAAGGATTCGTAACAGGTTCTTCTTATATAGTTTACAAACTGTTCTTCCGCATTCACTCCCGGAAAGCGGAAAGAGTCAATGTATATCATGCAATCCTTTCATCTCCAGGGTCTTTCATTACCCAACCAGCCACTATTCTCCCAGTACAATCTGTCTGCATCTCCTGTGTTACCTTCTTTTCCTTTCTGAGTGACTGAAGTGTTGTTGAATTTGACGGTTGTATTTGAGTTATCGGGTACTACTATAGGTTTATCTCACAAACACAAATTTCATTTTATTGAGAAAAACATCGTTCGCGTTCTTTATCGTCGGGATGTGGATAAGGACCGCTCTGCCCGAGTACTTTTCAAGCAAATGCATGTAGGCTTCGTTACATAAATATGCAGTCGGGGTATCGGATATGAGCGTTTGTATTCCGGCGAAGTTTAAAGCATCCGATATCTTTTCAAGTTCCAAAAGGGATGTTTTCTTTTCACCGTTCAATACTGCCGCTTTCTCGATCCTCACATTTGAGGTCAGATTCTTATCAACTCCGAACAACACGATGCGGTCATATTCCCCGGAAACGGAATCGATATCCCTCTTAAGTCCGGCAAAGGAATTAGTCAGTAACAGATGATCCGGAGATATGCTTTCCGCCAACAAGCCGGAAGAATTATTCTTTCCTTTAAAGCCGACAAAAAGTGTTTTGTTCATCTCAATTATACCGCAGATCACTCATCACGCGAACTCTTTCGCAAACCTTGCGGGATCCATGTTGTAGAGCTCCTCTCCGAGGGCATCGCTTATCTCGATCAGCATCCTCTCGTATGTACACTGCAGAGGTGAGACCTCGTTTTCATTTCCGGTGTTCATCCTGTTGGCACATCCGCAGGAATTGGTACAACGCTTTACAAGATCGCATCCGACACAGGTTGAAGGAGTGGACGATCTCTGTGCGATCTCTATCAGCTTGGCTTCATTGACCCCGTCGTAAACATTTCCGAGAAGGTAATCTTCATCCCCGATAAAAGAAGTACAGGGATACAGTTCACCGCCCGGAGTCACAGGCATCTGCCTTACACCCAGGTGACACTTCTCTGCGGGATTCTTGTCCCTGATGCATTCACCTATCTTGGAATATATGGGGCCTACAAATATCTTTTCGTCCTTTATGAACAATTCCTTTATATAGTCACAGGTCTTTTCAAGTTCCGTTCTGAGCAGATCAAGATCGTCATCCGTCCAGTTAACCTTTTCGCCGTAAGCTATAACAAGGGAAATTCTTTTGAAGCCGAGCCCATGAAGATACCTGACAGACTCCGAATAATAGGGAACGGCCTGAGGAGCGATCGTTGCAAGTGCGGTTGCTTCGGGAATGTATTTAAGCAGAAGCTTTGCTTTCTCCTCTACAACGGATGAAGTCGGTCTTCCATCCTTAAAAACCCTGCATACATCCTGTGCCGTTCCGTCAAAGGAAAGACCGATCCCCAGATTTGCCTTAGCTGCTCTTTCAAGGAACTCCTCATCAAGAAGAGATCCGTTAGTCGTCATCTTGCAGTCGAAGCGGATGCCGGTCTGTTCAGACTTTTCTTCGCAATAATCAAGAGCCTTATATATCAGATCCTTCTTAAGCAGCGGTTCACCGCCGAAAAAACAAAGGCCTGCTCTAAGTCCTTTGGAGAACGCAAGATCACAGGCCTTGTAAAGGACTTCCTCGGACATATCCTTCGGACATTTTTCACGAAGGCAGTATGCACAGTCCATGTTGCAGTTGTCGGTAAGATGTAAAGTCAGGTTCATACAGCTTTATAATTCGATAACGTGTTCAGGGTTCATATATCTCGACGGAGCCTGAAAGCGTAAGATCATCATCTATGGGCTCACAATACTCCGGTGTCTTGTGTGAATCAGTGTCTTCGTTCATCGCCACATCACCAGCCAGCATGATCTCATCATCGGGCTCTGTGTACATTGCGAGTCCGCCGTCATAATCAACCGCCGGGGTAATATCTCCGGCATATTCAACCCCGGGCTCCGGAAGTGTCTCTTCTCCTGCCAGTGTGACTTCATCCTCCGGAGGGGTTCCCATCGAAATCCCGCCGTCATAATGTACGCCGCATCCGCTTACGGCAGCCGCGACCAGAGCCGCTGCTACAGCGACCGCATATTTAGGTTTTTCGTATCCTTCAGCTTTTGTTATCTTCATAATTTTGCCCTCCTCCGGGTCTCTTATCTATAAGGACGGAGGATATTTGATCAGGGTCACAATTACAAATGTTATTTTATCAAATTATTCGTAATAGCCTATATCATTGATTATGATGCGGCCGTTTTCGCTGCCGTCAAAGAAAACAGAAATTGCCGTAACTGTTGAGAAATCAAAGTCTCCCGCGTCGGCAAAATCCGAAGGACTGATACGAACAGTTTTAAGCTGATGCTTATACTCATATGACCCCAAGAATACATCCTGCTTATAGAGCTGGACAGCCAGTGAATGATAAACAGGCTCGGGGCAGGTACTGCTTACGGTATTACCCAAAGAATCCGTCAAGGTGACCGTATAATCAAGGTATTCCGGAATATCCGCTGTATCTTCTCTCATATCTGCTATACGGAAGGTCATATATCCTCCGGAAATATCAATCTCAGGGAAATAAACCTTGCAGGCAGGTTCCGTTTCCTCAGACCAGAACATGGAAAGAACATAATCTTCGCTTTCGCCGCCGTTTCCTCTTGAATATGGTGTGATGGTCCATGTATCGGTATCTTCGGCATTTACCGTAACATCACTTTCACTTCCCCTCAGATCAACGGTATCGTCAAATGAACAGATACTGTGGTAATCCGAATCCTCATAATTGGTGATATACACAGTATCGGGAAGATGCTCTTCATACCCTTCCGTATCGCACAGAAGTGAATAATATGTATCATCTTCCCCTATGGTCGCATCAAGGAATGAACGTATATATGCCTTCGCAATAAGCTTTTGATCGGCTTCGTCAAGAAAATGATTAGTGCTTAGATATCCGTTCGTTGCGCCCGCCATATCGTAGCGGCCCCACAGGCTGTTGAACTGGCCGTGGTTTGCTCCGAGTATATAGACGGATGATTTGAAATGAAATTCCTCAGTATCAGTAAACGTTACATTGTTATACTGCTTCTCGCCCATCATGCTGCTTACATCCTGATCGTTGGATCCGTGAATCAGAAGGTAATCGACATCGGATATCTCCACGGAACGCCTGACGGGTCTGTACTGATCTACGCACGGAGCAATGGCAACTATGGCTGAAATATTAAAATCATAATTAAATCTGTAATTACCGTCTTCGGGATATCTTTCAAGACTGTTGAAAAGATATGCCGTTGCAGCCATCTCGCCGCCGCGCGAATGCCCGCCTATGGCTATCCTGTCAGGATCTATCAGATCATGGATCATGCTTTCGGGATCGTCATTTTCATTGAGAACGGCTTTCATATTTTCCAGAAGAAGTATTGCTCTTTTATCGTTGCCTTCTCCGAGTTCGTTGATGATATTCTCATCAACGGAAACAACGACATATCCGTTCGAAGCAAGATACTCTCCGAGATATTCATATCCCAGGTATGAAGGAACATCCGAATCATGATTACCGTGCACAAAAAAGAAAACAGGACATCCTTCGGTGTTTTCCGGATACCAGATCCGACCCTTTACAGGTGTTTCGGCATAATCATAATCACTGAAAAGCTCCGTGATCTTCTCGGAAAAACCGCGTTCGTTCACGGAATCAAATACAGTAAAATCAACAGATTCGGTAACGATATCCGAATCCTCTCCGGGTCCGTACGACAATGTGCCGACTTTGTAAGAACCGTTCTCAAGATACCTTTCGAATCCCAAAGCTTCTGATGCGGATCCGCTATCAGATGCATTTCGGATCCCGGTATAAAAATCGATACGGCTCTCTCCCCAGAAGTCGTTCCTGAAAAACACTCCGTAGAAGATCATATAGGATACCGCAAGAAAGGCGGCAATATATCCATAAACCTGCTTGAACCTGCGCTCTTTGAAGAACCCCCAAAGACATCTTCCGAGGATATCGGCCGATACCACCAGAGCTAACGTCATAAGAATCACCGCAGAAGCCGCTTGTCCCTGGGTTCCGATATAATTGTTAGCCCCGACAATGCACAGAGCGGTCAGGAAATAACCCTTACTACGCTTTTTTCCGCCAAATGCGATCCTGATGATCAGATTTATCAGTTCGGAAAATAAGAAAATAAGAACCGCAGATATCAGAATGACAAGGATGATATGGAGCTTTTTAAGAGTAAACTCGTCTACGATCCAGGTAAAAAACTGTGCCGCGAGCAGAAACACTGCGATCATCGCTCCCGCACGTCCCTTAGTCATGAACTCACGGGACTTTTCGGTCTTTCTTTTTATAAATTCAAAAGGTCTTTTTAATTGCTTTTTAATTTTTGAAACTTGCATATGAAACCCTTAGGAAGCTTATCCCACTCATCAAAGAAGAGATGCTGCTTCACATAATTATCATCGTTGTATATAACCTCAAGATACTTCTTGGGCCGCGCAAATCTGCGGAACCTGCCGCCTGACGTAAAAGGAGTGATTACAGAACCCGCTTCACGGAACTGTTCGCGTTTCGACGCCTCCCTGTTATAAAAGGCTGCTGAACCGGCTTTGGGAGTGCTATCGGTATTGAAGGGAGTGCTGACAGTGATATCATCTATGAACTTAATATCAATTACATAGTGCTCCTCGAAAGTGCCGTTAAATTATCCTCCAGAACAAAAAGATGCCTTTCCGTAAGCACCAGGTTACATCTGCAATCGGGAATGTTCTTATCCGCGGGATGAATCTTAGCCGTAATCTCCGCCACAACATTTTCAGTCTTGTAAATATCCATTTATCCCTCCGAAAACAACGCCTTTACGAATACACAGGCAATATATTATAACTTATTTTCGAATAGTCTTCCAACATCACGCTTATGCGTTGCAGAAGAAGGGGCGCATGACGTCCGGTGGACGTCAGAATTGCGCCGACCGAGGGGCACTCCCCAGTGCCCCGAGATCTGAACCCTCAGGGGCAACGTCACGCTCCTGCGTGACGTAAAAAAGGATACCCTTTGGCTATGCCCAGGGGTATCCTTTTTTCCATCATGCAGAATAAGGGACTTGAACCCTCAAGAGATTGCTCCCACACGGACCTGAACCGTGCGCGTCTACCAATTCCGC
>JAFWUY010000116.1 GCA_017524035.1 Lachnospiraceae bacterium
GAGGTAACAAAGCTCATCAAGAAGTGTAATGACTTCAGTGCGGGCGGTGTCAGCGTTGCCATCGGAGAACTTGCCGACGGTCTTATCGTAAATATGGATAAGGTTCCCAAGAAGTATGCGGGTCTTGACGGAACCGAGCTTGCCATCTCCGAATCCCAGGAGAGAATGGCGGTTGTCGTAGCACCTAAGGATGTTAATGAATTCCTTAAATATGCCGGCGAGGAAAACCTCGAAGCCGTTGAGGTAGCCGTTGTTACCGAAGAGCCCAGACTCCGCCTTCAGTGGAGAGGCAAGGATGTGGTCAACATCGCAAGAGCCTTCCTTGATACCAACGGAGCTCACCAGGAGACTCAGGTAGAGGTTGAATCTCCTTCCGCAGATTCATACTTTGACAAGTACGCTCTCGATAACGTAGCCGAGGATATTAAGAATAAGGATTACGCCAAGGCTCTTACCGATACTCTTTCCGATCTTAACGAGTGCTCTCAGAAGGGGCTTGTCGAGATGTTCGACTCATCCATCGGAGCAGGCTCCGTAGTAATGCCTTACGGCGGTAAATATCAGCTTACCGAAGAGCAGGCAATGATCGCCAAGCTCCCCGTACTCGAAGGCAAGACCGATACCGTGACCATGATGAGTTACGGCTTCGATCCTTTCCTTTCAAGCTGGTCACCTTATCACGGAGCAATCTATGCTGTCACCGAGTCCCTTGCACGTATTGCCGCAAACGGCGGTGATGTCAGCAAGGTAAGACTTACCTTCCAGGAATACTTCAGACGTATGGACGAGAGACCGACCCGCTGGAGCCAGCCCTTCGCAGCGCTTCTCGGATCGTTCGATGCACAGATCGGATACGGACTTCCTTCCATCGGCGGTAAGGACTCAATGTCCGGAACATTCGGAGATATCGATGTTCCTCCGACGCTTGTGTCATTTGCAGTTGATATTTCCAGCCTTAAGACAGTCATCACTCCCGAGCTTAAAGCTGCTGGCAACAAGCTTGTTCTCTTTAAGATCAAAAAGGATAAGGACTTCAAGCCCGAATATGCACAGGTTCTTAAGCTTTACGATGCTGTTTACAAGCTCATTTCCGATAAGGCTGTTGTCAGTGCGTATGCGCTTGATTCCAAGGGCCTTGCGGCAGCTGTGGCCAAGATGGGCATGGGCTGCGGGCTCGGAGCTAAGATCGAGAGCAGTGTATCCGAAAAGGATGTATTCGGTAACGGCCTCGGAAATATCGTAGCCGAGATCCCCGCAGATAAGGTATCCGCAGTAAGCACTCTTCTCGGTGCGGATGAATTCGATGTTGTCGGTGAGGTTATTTCTTCCGGCTTCGAATATGCCGGTGCAAAGGTTTCATATGATGACCTTAAGAAGGCGTGGACCGGAACTCTTGAAAGTGTATTCCACTCCGTATCGACGGATGAGAAGGACAAGGTAGATATCCCCGAGTACAAGGCATCGGAAGTATACGTATGCAAGAATAAGGTTGCTAAGCCCACCGTATTCATCCCCGTATTTCCCGGAACAAACTGCGAGTACGATTCGGCCAAGGCATTCGAAAGAGCCGGCGCAAATGCGGATATCAGGATCTTCAGAAATCTTACCGCAGAGGATATCAGAGAGTCCGTTGCCGAATTTAAGAAGGCAATCTCACAGGCTCAGATGATCATGTTCCCCGGCGGATTCTCCGCAGGTGATGAGCCCGACGGTTCAGCCAAGTTCTTCGCAACCGCATTCAGAAACGCATCCATCAAGGAAGCGGTTGAGGAAATGCTCGATAAGAGGGACGGACTTGTCCTCGGTATCTGTAACGGATTCCAGGCTATCATCAAGCTCGGACTTGTACCTAACGGCAAGATAACCGGTCAGACCGCTGATTCACCTACCCTGACATTCAATACCATCGGCAGACATATCTCCAAGATGGCATACATTAAGGTCGTATCCGATAAGAGCCCCTGGCTGCAGGAGGCAGGACTCGGTAATGTATATGCAAACCCTGCATCACACGGTGAAGGCCGTTTCATTGCACCCGAGGGAGTTCTCGATGAACTCTTTAAGAACGGTCAGATCGCGACGGTATACTCAGATCCCGAAGGAAATACTTCCATGGATGAATATTACAACATCAACGGTTCGTTCAGATGCGTCGAAGGTATCACATCACCCGACGGAAGAGTCCTCGGTAAGATGTGCCACTCAGAGCGTATAGGAAACGGCGTTGCGATCAACATATACGGAGAGCAGGATCTTAAGATCTTTGAATCCGGTGTTAAGTACTTCAAATAAAAAATGCTGGCGGGCCGATACTTCATCGGCCCGTAACTTTATTATCCATGAACAAGATAAACTATGACAAACTGATGGAGGATATGTTGTCGGAGAATGCCGGGCGCGTTCTCCTTCATTCGTGTTGTGCTCCCTGCTCGAGCGCCTGCATCGAAAGGCTTGCAGACAGGTGCGATGTTACGGTTTATTACTACAATCCGAACATTGGCGAAGAGGCTGAATATCTTAAGAGAAAAGAAGAACAGATAAGGCTGATAAACGCATACAATGCCGAGAAGAAGGGCAAGTATGAGATTAAGATACTGGATGCGGAATACGATCCGGTTTCTTTTTACAATATTGCGAAAGGTCTTGAGAAATGCCCCGAGCGAGGCGAGAGGTGTCTTAAATGTTATGAACTCAGAATGAGAAGGACGGCTGGGGCGGCACTTTCTGCGGGCTGTTTTGATTATTTTGCGACGACGCTTACCTTGTCACCACTTAAGGATTCAGAAGCGATCAATACGATAGGAATGAAGATAGAAGCTGAGACGGGCATGAAATATCTTCCGTCCGATTTTAAGAAGAGAAACGGGTATTTAAGATCCATAGAGCTTTCCAAAGAATACGAACTCTACAGGCAGGATTATTGTGGTTGTGTATATTCCAAGCTTTTCAGACAGTGCGAAAAATGCGGAAATTGCGATGAAGAATAGTTTTATGTATAATCTGTATTAATGTAATTACCGGTCACTACACACAGAAAGGAACAAGCTATGAATTGTCCTAATTGCGGTGCAGGTTTAAAAATTCAGAACGATAAGGCAGTATGCGAATACTGCGGATATGAAGAGCTCATTACCGATGCGAACAGGGATGATTTCTTTAATATGATAGTCTCCAATGAATCCGCCGGTAATGATACGATTACAATCTCAATACCGGAGTGTAATGTCGGGTTTATCATAAGAGCGGGCGAGGTTATCGCAAAGGATATTCCTCCCGGGTATCATACGATAGTCGTCAGCTGTGAAGGTATGACCGAGTATAGATCCGTACTTATTCCCTCGGACGGAAAAGCTACCAAGGTATATGTAAGCC
>JAFWUY010000117.1 GCA_017524035.1 Lachnospiraceae bacterium
GGGACGGTTCTGCCGTTCACCTTGAACCCCGGTGAACGGCAGAACCGTCCCCTTGTTCACCTCATCTGATATTCGGATTAATTTCGAGAGAGTTATAGATCTCGGCATATACTTTACCCGATACTTCATCGATGAAATTTTCGGGGAACTGTCTGGATGCAGATCTTTTAAGGATGTCGACAGCCTTGTTGTAGGCAATTGCAGCTTCAAGAGCCGAATCGTATGTTCCTATCTTCGTATATCCGGAGGTGTGGATGCGGGCAATGTACCCCTTTTCTTCTTTTGCGGGGACGACACCGTGATAGGTGTTGAGTATCTCCAGGTTGGATCTTCTGTAATCGTAACTGTCGCCGTTGATGAACCTGCAGTCACGGTCTTCGACACTGTAGGCCTTGAGACCGAATCGCGCCCCCAAAGAGACCTGGGAACCGTAATCGGCAACAAAATAATGCCCGCCCCTTTTTGAGATCTTGTGTGACGAGAAATAGAAGAGATCCTCAATATCGAAGGTGAAAACGATATCCTTCGAAAGATGGTAATTAAAATATCCCTTTTTCAGGTATATGGGTGTTCCGAAATAGATGCCGTTATCCCTGAGATTGATGAGAATGACGGCTTTTTCATATTTAAGAGCCTTAAAATCTTGAAAATCGTTTACTGAAATGCTAACATCTTCAAGGACTTTTAACGCGGTCACATAAGCCTTGTGAGCTTTATCCTGTGACGGATATGAGCCAAGGGAGATATGACGGCCGTTTTTCGTGACAGAGGCACGGTATAAGGTTTTTCCGGACGGAGTCACATATATATGTACTCCTTTAGAAGATTTACCGTTCATGGAAATATTGTAACACAGGAAGGATCAGATTTATGAAAGAAGTTACATACTCGAGCACAAGAGGTGAAGGTGTAAAGTACACCGCTTCAATGGCGGTTCTCAAGGGACTTGCATCTGACGGAGGACTTTTTGTTCCCGACCATATCCCTGCACTTGATAAAACCCTCACAGAGCTTGCCGGAATGGATTATCGCAATCTTGCATACGAAGTAATGAAGCTCTTCCTTACCGATTATACCGAGGAAGAACTCAGGGGATGTATTGCGAATGCATATGATTCCAAATTCGATACCGAAGAGATAGCACCCCTTTCCGAGAGCTGCGATTCGTATTACCTCGAGCTCTGGCACGGTGCCACCATCGCATTCAAGGATATGGCTCTCAGCCTTCTTCCCCATCTGATGACCACCGCAGCGAAGAAGAACGGTCTTAAGAAGGAGATCGTGATCCTTACCGCAACCAGCGGAGATACCGGAAAGGCAGCGCTTGCAGGTTTTGCGGATGTTCCCGGTACAAGGATCGTCGTCTTTTATCCCAAGAGCGGTGTCTCGCCCATCCAGGAAAAGCAGATGGTAACACAGCGCGGAGACAATACCCTTGTTGTGGGTATCCACGGAAACTTCGATGACGCACAGACCGGTGTTAAGAAGATATTCGGTGATGCCGAATTTGCGAAGGAACTCGATGAGAAGGGATTCGTATTCTCATCGGCTAATTCCATCAATATCGGACGCCTTGTTCCCCAGGTCTGCTATTACGTTTATGCATATACCAGACTTCTCAAGGAGGAGAGGATAAAGGAAGGGGATCTCATAAATGTATGTGTTCCCACCGGTAACTTCGGTAACATTCTTGCGGCATTCTATGCAAAGCTCATGGGTCTTCCCATCGGAAAGCTCATCTGTGCATCGAATACCAATAAGGTTCTTTTCGACTTCTTCGAGTCGGGAACCTATGACAGGAACAGGGAATTCCATGTGACCACTTCACCTTCCATGGATATCCTTATATCCAGCAATCTTGAAAGACTGATCTATTACATCGCAGGAAACAGTTCCGACAGATGTGCCGAGCTTATGCGCGAACTTTCGGGAAACGGAAACTACACTATTACGGCCGATGAAAAGAAAGGCCTGTCTGACTTTTACGGCGGATATGCCGATGAAGCCCAGACTGCGGAGCAGATCAGGAAGATCTACGAAAAGAGCGGCTATGTTATAGACACACATACAGCGGTTGCTTCCTATGTTTGTGACGAGTACAGGGCCAAGACCGGAGATAAGACTCCCGTAGTCATCGCATCGACTGCAAGCCCTTACAAGTTCACAAGATCCGTAATGAACGCGATCGATCCCGAATATGACAGAAAGACCGATTTCGAACTCATCGACGATCTTGCAAAGCTTTCCAACACCGTGGTTCCGAGGGCTATCGAGGACATCAGGTCCGCACCCGTACTTCACAAGACCGAATGTGATGTTAACGAGATGAAATCGGTTATAGCAGGATTTTTAAAATGAAAAGAACTTCAGCTGAAGAATATGTAAACAGGATCGAAGCTTTAAGAAAAGAAATGATCACCGCCGGGACAGATTTTTATTATGTCCCGGGCGGTGATTTTCATATGTCCGAATATGTATGCGATCACTTTAAATGCAGGGAATTCCTTTCCGGCTTTGACGGATCGAACGGAGAGATGATCATAAGTCCGGATGGAGCGTATCTTTGGACGGACGGAAGGTATTTCATCCAGGCTGCGGAGCAGCTTGAAGGAACCGGTATTGAACTTATGAAAATGGGAGAGCCGGGTGTTCCTAAGATCTCAGAGTTTCTTAAAAGTCATATGACAAGCGGGCAGACTCTCGGATTTGACGGAAGATGCGTATCCGGAGGAGCTTTTGAAAGACTCAGGGATGCACTTTTGGACAAAGACATCTCTTATAAAACGGATACGGACCTTGTGGGAAATATCTGGAGTGACAGACCGGCACTTCCTGACGGAAAAGCATGGCTTCTTGAAAAGAGATACACGAATCTTACGCGTATTGAAAAGATTGCTCTTGTCAGGGCAGAGATGAAAAAGGAAAACTGCGATGTCCTCGTGATCGCATCCCTTGATGATATCGCGTGGCTCTATCAGTTCAGGGGGTCGGACATAGAATATAATCCGGTCACGCTTTCATATACTGTTGTGACGCCTTCGGCCGCAACATTGTATATGGCACCTGATAAGGCTTCGGATATAAGGGAAGCTCTCGAAAAAGACGGTGTGACCGTTAAGGATTACGAAGATATTTTCGATGATCTTAGATCTCTGGACGGGAGTCTTACCGTATGGACGGACATAGAGCGGATAAATGTAAAGGTTCTTGATTCCATACCTTCGAATGCGAAAAGGATCCTCAGATGGTCACCTTCCTTTACTCTTAAAGGCGTTAAGACTGAGACTGAGGTCGATCATGAAAGGTCCGCACATATTACGGACGGTGTGGCACTGACCAAGGTGATCTGTTACCTGAAGGGCCTGCATGATTCCGATGAACTTAAAGAGGGGAAAGTAACCGAACTTGATATAGCGGCTAAACTTCTCGGATACAGGAAGGAAGCGGAAGACTTCATAGAGGAGAGCTTTGCTCCGATAATCGCCTCAGGTCCCCACGGTGCGATAATCCATTACGAACCGGACAAAACCACAAATGTACCCCTGCGGGACAATGATCTTGTCCTTATGGATACGGGAGCACAGTATTTAAGAGGCACAACCGACGTAACAAGGACTGTTGTCATCGGAGAGCCGACAGAGAAGATGAAGAGGCTCTATACGGCAGTATTAAAGGGTAATATTGCCCTTTCATCCGCCGTTTTCAAAAAGGGCACTTCAGGCAGAAGGCTGGATATCCTTGCAAGAAAGCCTCTCTGGGAGCTCGGATACGACTATAATCACGGTACCGGACACGGCGTCGGATTTCTTTTGAATGTGCATGAAGGACCTCAGAATATTTCTTCGGGTCCGTCCAAAATGGGGGACACCCCGTTTGCTCCGGGAATGATCACAAGCGATGAACCCGGAGTTTATCTGGAGAGCGAGTTCGGTATAAGGACGGAGAATATGATCGTCTGTGTGCCGAAAGAGAGCACGGAATTCGGTGAGTTTTACGGCTTTGAAGTGCTGACGCTCGTTCCTTTCGACAGGGACCTTATTGATACGGAAATGCTTACGGAAGAGGAGATAAAGATCATCGACGGATACCACAGTTGTGTTTATGAGGAATTGTGCATTTTCATGGACGAAAATGAACGAAAATGGCTGGCCGAAACCACACGTCCTCTGATTGACTTTTGACCCTGTTTTTGCGATAATTAATAGCGATTTCGGTTTAACCGCTTTCCGTTCGGAAAGCACATCATCAACCGTCACAAAATATTCTAAGAAAAGAGGAACCAGTATGGCAAACATCGATCTTTCCCAGTATGGCATCACAGGTGTATCCGAGATTGTCTACAATCCCGATTACGATACTCTGTACAATGAAGAGCTGAGGGCAGACCTTACCGGATATGACAAGGGTCAGGTTACCGAACTCGGCGCAGTAAACGTTATGACAGGTGTTTACACCGGACGTTCTCCTAAGGACAAGTTCATCGTTATGGATGACAAGTCCAAGGACACCGTTTGGTGGACCACTCCCGAATATCCCAATGACAACCACCCCGCTACCCAGGAAGCATGGGATGCATGCAAGAAGCTCGCTGTAGAGGAGCTCTCAGGCAAGAGACTTTTCGTAGTAGACGCATTCTGCGGCGCTAACAAGGATACCAGAATGGCTGTCCGCTTCATTATGGAAGTAGCTTGGCAGGCTCATTTCGTAACCAACATGTTCATCAAGCCCTCAGCTGAAGAGCAGGCTTCTTTCAAGCCTGATTTCATCGTTTACACCGCTTCCAAGGCTAAGGTTGACAACTACAAAGAGCTCGGCCTCAATTCCGAGACCGCAGTTCTCTTTAACGTGAGCTCCCGCGAGCAGGTTATCCTCAATACTTGGTACGGCGGAGAGATGAAGAAAGGTATGTTCTCAATGCAGAA
>JAFWUY010000118.1 GCA_017524035.1 Lachnospiraceae bacterium
ATGACGGCCTGCTCGATACTGCGGTTCTTTTCAATGTTATTCCCATGAGATACAGGGAGCTCGGACTTAATCCCATCGATACATATTTTGCGATGGCAAGGGGCTATCAGGGAGAAAAAGGCAATGTCAAAGCTCTGGCAATGAAGAAGTGGTTCAACACCAATTATCATTACATTGTTCCGGAATTTGAAGACAACTCATTCGTATCGCTTAACAACACCAAGATCTTTGATGAATATGATGAGGCTCTTTCAATAGGAATAAAGACCAAGCCTGTCATCGCAGGTCCTTTCACATTCCTCAAGCTTGCAAAGTTTACAGGTAAAAAGAACGCAAAGGATTTTGCCGACGATCTTGCGAACGAGTATTCAACACTTGTCAGCGAATTTGAAAATAAAGGTGCGGAGTGGATCCAGTTTGACGAGCCCTGCCTCGTAAAGGATCTTACCGCTGAAGATATCGAACTGTTCAAGTCATTGTATGAGAAGATCCTCGGTGTAAAGAACAGCATCAAGGTTCTTGTTCAGACATATTTCGGAGATGTAAGGGATGTCTACAACGATCTGATCTCTCTTGATTTCGACGGTATCGGACTTGATCTTGTCGAAGGAAAGATGACATACGGTCTTATCGAAAGAAACGGATTCCCCGATAATAAGATCCTCTTTGCGGGACTTGTAAACGGAAAGAATATCTGGAGAAACGATTATGCCAAGACTCTTGCGAAGATCAATTCACTGGAAAGAGCCGGCGTAAAGAATATCGTTCTTTCGACTTCATGCTCACTTCTCCATGTTCCCTACACAACAAAGAGTGAGACTAAGATTGATAAGGACACTCTTTATCACTTTGCATATGCTGAGGAGAAGCTTACCGAGCTCACCGATCTTGCAGAACTTACCGGGATTGAAGGAGAATATAATATCCAGTCTGCCGAGTGCTATCGCTGGAACAGGAAGATTTTCGGTGAGAGAAAGGGAAGCTATGACGAGGCTGTCAGAAACAGGGTTGCTTCGATTAAGGATTCCGATTACACCAGACTTCCGGCATTTGATGAAAGAGAGAAGATCCAGAAAGAACTTCTCGGTCTTCCGGTATTCCCCACAACAACCATCGGATCTTTCCCCCAGACCGCAGATGTCAAGGAGTACAGAAAAGAATTCAGAAAAGGAAATATCTCCGAGGAAGAGTACAAGAGCTTTGTAAAGAGCAAGATCGCCGATTGTATCAAGCTTCAGGAAGAGATCGGACTTGATGTTCTCGTTCACGGCGAGTACGAAAGAAACGACATGGTAGAGTACTTCGGCGAGAATCTCGAGGGATATGTATTTACCGAAAAAGCATGGGTTCAGTCATACGGAACAAGATGCGTTAAGCCTCCCATCATCTGGGGAGATGTATCACGCAAGAATCCCATCACCGTTGAGTGGTCCGTATATACAAAGAGTTGCACCGACAAGCCTGTAAAGGGAATGCTCACCGGTCCCGTTACGATCCTCAACTGGTCATTCCCCAGAGAGGATATCTCTCTTAAGGAAAGTACTCTTCAGATCGCACTCGCGATAAGGGATGAGGTTCTTGATCTTGAAAAGAACGGAATAAACATCATCCAGATCGATGAAGCGGCACTCAGGGAAAAGCTTCCGCTCAGAAAGAGTGACTGGTACAAGGATTATCTTGACTGGGCAATCCCCGCATTCAGACTTGTTGCGAGCGGAGTGAAAGCCGAGACCCAGATCCATACACATATGTGCTACAGCGAGTTTACCGACATCATTCCCGCAATCGATGCAATGGATGCAGATGTCATCACCTTCGAAGCATCGCGTTCCGATTATCAGATCCTTGATGCACTTAAAGAGAATAATTTCAAGACCGAGGTCGGCCCCGGCGTTTATGACATTCACAGCCCCAGGGTTCCTTCGGTGGACGAGATCTATTCCGCACTTGTGATAATGAGGGAAAAACTCGACGATTCCAAGCTCTGGGTAAATCCCGACTGCGGCCTTAAAACAAGGGGAGATAAGGAAACAAAGGCGAGCCTTATCAATCTCGTGGAAGCCGCAAAGAAGCTGAGAGCGGACGAAGCGTAAAAAGAGTTTCTTCTATAATAAATGAATGGCTTTGTGACGTTATTGTCATAAAGCTGCTGAGCAATATGAAGATATCGGATATATATAAGAATAAAAAGAAAACATTATCATTTGAGATCTTTCCTCCGAAGAAGGATTCGGATCTTAAGAATATCGACGAGACTCTTTCCGTACTGTGTGAACTGAAGCCAGATTTTATAAGCGTGACATTCGGTGCGGGAGGAAGTCTCAACAACAGCAAGACCGTAGAGATCGCAAAGAAGATCAAGAATGATTACGGTGTGGAACCTGTGGTTCATCTGACCTGCCTTAATTACGACAGGACGCAGATAGATGAGTTTGCCAAGGTACTTGAATTCGAAGGAATAGAAAACGTTCTTGCTCTTCGCGGAGACCGTGTTCCGGATGTTACACCCAGGGAGGATTTCAAACATTCGTCGGATCTTATTTCTTATATGAAGAAGGATCACGATTTCTGTTATCTCGGTGCGTGTTATCCCGAATGCCATCCCGAATCAAACGGTATGATAGAAGAGATGAAATATCTTAAGACCAAGGTTGATGCGGGAGCAGAGATTCTTCTGTCACAGCTGTTCTTTGATAATGAGCTTTATTTCAAGTTCAATGAAAACTGTAAGATAGCAGGGCTGAACGTGCCGGTGGTTCCTGGTATCATGCCTGTCATAAACGCTTCACAGATAAAAAGAATGGTGAGCCTGTGTGGCGCATCATTCCCCGTAAAGTTCAGAAAGATAATAGACAGGTACGAGGATAATAAGGAAGCGTTGTTTGATGCGGGAATGTCCTATGCGCTGAGTCAGATAATAGATCTGCTCGTAAGGGATATCGAAGGTATCCATCTCTACACTATGAATAATCCTGCGGTAGCCCGAAGGATATGTGAGGGCATCCGGAATATAGTCTGAGAATGAACGGTGAAAAGACTGCGAAGATGCCATCCGCTTCGCGGTTTTTTATCTTTTGAAAAAATTTTTAAAAAAGCTGTTGACTTTAAAATTTCGCTGTGATATTTTATATAAGCTGTCGCTTTGAGGACAGCAAAGTTCCTTGATAATTCAATACTAATGCATCCCTGAAAATTCCTATTAAAAGATGTAGAGATACATCACCGGCACTCAAGCCGGTATAGAAATTTTTAGAGAACGAACAAACCTATTTTCAGTAGATATGGATTAAGCCAGTGGAGTAAATCGCTACGCGATTAACTCTTTGTTAAACAGCATAGCTGTTTAACATTACTGATGACGATGTTCTCAAAC
>JAFWUY010000119.1 GCA_017524035.1 Lachnospiraceae bacterium
GGCGTAGCTTATATCACGGTTAACGGAGAGAAGATCGAATCGGCGGTCTTCCCCGTCTCCATACTTAAAGACGGCGACAACAATATCGAAGCCGTTATGGGTAAAGCCGCATGTGAAGTTCCTTTTGAAAGACTTTAATATTATCGGAAAGAAGAATCAGAAATGAAAAAATTGTTGGGAAAGATCGGAGCGATCGTCCTGGCTGTCCTCATGGCAGCCTCGGTCGTTCCGGCAATCCCTGCTCAGGCGGCCGGTGATCAGGAAGAGACTGTATCATTCTTTATTTCTTTTGTCGGATCCGGACTTGAAGCCGGCGACGGAGGTCTTGTTTATACGGATCCTTTCGGAAATGAAAACAGTGAAGGGATGATCGCTGTCAATGCGTCTGCAAAAGCAGGTGACACGGTTGTCATATCTCTCGAGCTTCCTGAGATGCCGTCGAACATTAAATCTGTCGTACCCGTAATGTACACGGGTGATGATAACATTGTGTTCGGTAACGTGGATGCGGATGTTTCGCTCAAGGTTAACGGAGAAGATGTAGAGATCACTCCGGATCCCGAAGCTCCCAGGGCCTGGGCAAATCCCACAGGCTCTCTTATGCATTCATGGATGCTCTACGGCGGATATGATGAGAACGGGTTAAGCACTTTACCCGTCAACGCATTTGCCGGAGCGACCAAGATCGAATATACCATCACTCTTAAATCCTTTACCGTGGCTCACAGACTCGGACCCGCATACGAAGGAGAATCGATCGTTTATATCGATTTTTCCGGAGATGTTGCCGGAGGCGAGACGCACGAATATCACGGCCCGGGTTTCGAAGGCAACAATGAGAGCATCACCTCGGTCACTTCGACCGCAAAAGCCGGTGACACGATCACTGTTTCGCTTGCTTTCCCCAATGCGATCACACATGTTCATAACATATCTCCCGTGATAGTTCCTTCTGTGGAAGGTACTTCCTTTGCGGAGATGGATGTATCCGTTGCACTCCGTATAGACGGATCGGATACGCCCATCGATTATCTTGCCGGATCTCCCGCATGGGCGGAGGCGGTAGGTAATGATGAAACCGCATGGAGACTCTGCGGCGGATGCAACGAGTCGGGAACGGCTTATGTCGATCCTTCGCTTTTTGCTGGTGCCACGAAGATCGAATATATCATTACGGTAAATTCAATCTTTGAAGAATACCGTGAGCCCGAACCCGAAGTGATCGAAGAGATGCCTCCCGAACAGGAGCCTGACCTTATCGGTTACGATCAGCCGGTTCAGGAACAGCCCGCCGATATAGTGATCGAAGAAGAAAACACTTCGAACGGACTTGTTATCGGAATCATAATTGCGATCGCAGCTCTTGCGATGATCGTCTGCGGAATCCTTCTTTCGAGGGAGAGACCTCCGAAGGAAGAAGACCTTAAGGATGAAATGGACAAGACCGGTTACGGCGATGACGATGAGATCGACGACAAGGCTTTTGACAAAGCCCTCGATGATATAGCGGAAGAAGAAAAGGCAGAAGCAGAAAAAGAAAAGACCGGTGATTCCGAAAAGCCGGAAGAAGATATCGCCGATCTTTCCAAAGAGATGAAGAGGATCGATGAAGTGATCGCCAAGGGTCCCTTCAAGGATGACTGGGCTTCGCTTTCCAAGGTTAAGGTTCCCGAATGGTTTGCTGCAGACAGATTCGGAATCTTCGTTCACTGGGGTGTATTCACCTCCGAGGAGTTTTCCAATGAATGGTATCCGAGATGGATGTATATCAAGGATAGCGAGGAGTGGAAGCATCACATAGAAAAGTACGGACCTCACACCGAGACCGGATACAAGGATTACGTAGACAGGTTCAAGGGAGAGAAATTTGATCCGGATACCTGGATGGACATCTTCAAAAAATCCGGTGCAAGATATGTCGTTCCGGTCGGCGAACACCATGACGGATTCCAGATGTATAAGAGCCGTATGTCTCACTGGAACGCGGCGGAGAAAGGTCCTCACAGGGACATAGTCGCTGAGCTTAAAAAGTCGGCAAAAGAATACGGAATTCATTTCGGTGTTTCCTCACACAGGATCGAGCACTGGTGGTTCCTCGGAAACGGAAGAAATTTCGACAGTGATATCAAGGGTGAGTTTAAGCGCGGAGATCTCTACTGGCCTTCACAGCCCGAGCCAGAGAACATCCAGGACTTTGATGTAAAGCCTGCACCGAGCGAAGAATTTATGCAGGACTGGCTTGCAAGGACCTGCGAGATCGTGGATCTCTTTACTCCCGAAGTTATTTACTTTGACTGGTGGATAGCACAGAAGGTTCTCAAGCCCTACCTTAAGAAGGCTGCCGCGTATTACTACAATGTGATGGCATCCAAGGGATTAGAGGGTGTGATCGTATCCAAGGTCGATGCATTTGCACCCGGCGCATCCGTAAGGGATATCGAAAGAGGAGGCCTGTCAGGCTCCGCATCATACATCTGGCAGTCGGATACGCCCATATGCAGGGAGTCATGGGGATATGTACCGGGCCTTTCCTACAAGTCCGGACTTGATATCGTAAGAGAACTCATCGATATCGTTTCCAAGAACGGAAACCTGCTTCTCAACGTCGGTCCCAAGGCGAACGGAGAGATATGCGATGAGGAAAAGAAAACGCTCCTTGAGATCGGTAAGTGGCTGGATAAAAACGGCGAGATGATCTACGGCAGCACCCCTTACAAGATCTTCGGTGAAGGCAGCGTGAACAGGAAAGAGGGCGGATTCAAGGATACGGAAAGCCTTGAATATACTTCGGAGGATTTCCGCTTCACCGTCAAAGGCGGCTGTATCTATGCCGCAGCGATGAAGCCTGCAGAGGACGGACACTACGTGATCAAGAGCTTTGCAAAAGGCGGCGAGGACGGAGGTCATTCCTACAAGGGACTTATATCGAAGGTTGTTCTTCTTGAAGACGGCTCCGAAGTTAAGTGGGAGCACCTTGAAGGCGGACTTGATATCAGCGTTAACGGCAAGTCCGGCGATGATATGCCTGTAGTGTTTAAGATCGAACTTTTATGATCTGTATTTTATTCGGAGGTACATATGTTTTATCAGGACAGTAATGCGCTCGTCTTTAAGAAGGGCGGAGAGATAGTAAGGATAGGAGGCTGGGGAAAGAATGCCCTGCGTCTCAGAGCGACCAAGAACAATGATTTTACAGGCAATCTCTGGGCACTTTGTCCGAAGGATGAGCTCCCCGCGGATCAGACTGAAGTTAAGATCGAGATAACCGAAAACAGAGCGCTCATCAAAAACGGTTCAACTTCCATGTCTGTCAGCAGTGAAGGAATCATCACATTTTATAAGAATGATGAATTCCTTATGAGGGAATATTTCAGCAACTACGGCGGAACCGAGAACAATGCCGTAAGCTGCTTTAAGAGAGTGAACAGAGAGTACAAGCCCTATCTCAACGGAGATTATAAGCTTACACTCCGTTTCGAGCCCATAGAGGGCGAGAAGATCTACGGAATGGGCGTTTACCAGAATCCGTACATCGAACTTAAAGGAACGACCCTCGAGCTTGCGCAGCGCAATGCACAGACCTCGATCCCCTTTGAGGTTTCCAACAAGGGATACGGACTTCTCTGGAACAATCCCGCAGTCGGCCATGTTACATTCGGTAAGAATATGACCGAGTGGTCAGCTGATGCAGCCAGGGAATTCGATCTCTGGATCACCACGGATGAATCGCCCAAAGCCATCATTGAAAACTACACGGCTGTTGTCGGACGTGCTCCCGAGATAGATGAAGACCTGCTCGGGCTCTGGCAGTGCAAACTCAGATACAGAACACAGGATGAGGTTCTTACCGTTGCGAGGAAATATCAGGAGCTCGGCATCAAGATCGACGTTCTCGTCATCGATTTCTTCCACTGGACTCTTCAGGGTGAATGGAAATTCGATAAGGAATACTGGCCCGATGTAAAGGCAATGGTCGATGAGCTTCACTCATACGGCATCAAGGTGATGGTGTCCGTATGGCCTTCGGTCGACAGGAAGAGCGAGAATTTCTATCCCATGGCTGACCGCGGACTTCTTATGAGGACCGAGAAGGGCGCTATGCAGACCTATGACTACCAGGGCGACTGCGTCGTCTATGATGCGACCAATCCCGAAGCGAGAAAGTATGTATGGGATATCTGCAAAAAGAATTACTATGATTACGGCATAGACATGTTCTGGCTCGATAATGCCGAGCCCGATCTTACGGCATATGATTTCGACAATTACCGCTATTATCTCGGACCCGGCGCAGAGGTAAGCTGTATCTATCCCAGATGCTATGCACAGGGATTCTTCGAGGGAGAAAAGAAAGTACATCCCGACAAGAAGATCCTCAACCTCCTTCGCTGCGGATGGGTAGGATCGCAGAAGTACGGAACACTTCTCTGGAGCGGAGATGTTTATTCCACCTTCGAAGCACTTCAGAATTCCGTAAGAGGCGGACTTGATATCGGTCTTGCGGGAATTCCCTGGTGGACAACCGATATCGGCGGATTCATGAACAGCGACGTAAATACCGATTACTTCAAAGAGCTCCTTGTAAGATGGTATGAGTGGGCGGTATTTACTCCCATCTTACGACTCCACGGTGAGAGAGGACCTCTTGATATAGAGCCTCTCGATCACAAGGACTGGGGAAGCGGATATCTCCACACCGGACATGCAAACGAGATCTGGAGCTACGGTGAAGAGGTTCAGAAGATCATGACCGATAACCTGAAGATCAGATGGGATCTCAAGGATTACATCAAGTCGCTCTATGATGAAGCTTCCACAAACGGTTCTCCCCTTATGAGGACGATGTTCTATGAGTTCCCTGAGGATGCGAAGTGCTGGGATCTCGATGACCAGTATATGTTCGGAAGCAAGTATCTTGTTGCTCCCGTAATGTATGAGGGAATGAGGGAAAGACAGGTTTACCTCCCCGCAGGAAGGTGGGAGGACATTCGTGACGGCAGGGTATATGAGGGCGGACAGACTGTCACTGCCGCCGCTCCCATCGAGTCCATTCCCGTATTCAGGAGAGTGTGACAGAACCGTAAAACAGGATATGATAAAACGGCTTTTTTCCCTTGGAATGAAGCCGTTTTGTTTTATATGTGGTATAATTTTTTCAGGTTTTCTTTTCCGGTCTTCACGGTCGGATCTTATGAGAGGGAGGAAATTGAATAATGAAGAATTTCAGGATGAAAACGATCATCATTGGAGTCGTATCGGCAACTACCGCCATAGGTATTGCGATACTGTGTATTCTTGCATCGGTCAATTCCAACAATATCATGAAGGAAATGATCAACGAGAATATGTCAACACAGCTGGATGCCAAGGTCCTTTCGGTCGAAGAGTTCGTGCATAATTCCGAGCAGGCTCTGAAGCTTTATTCCGAAAGCGGCATTGTCAGGGACCTTATCAAGGATGACTTAAGGGATGCTTCCTCCAACCCCGGAAGAGTGCTTCCCGAATTCAATGATGAAGCCTATAATACGGCAGCATATTATACGGATAATTATCCTCATTATCCCGAAGCCCAGCAGTACACAATGAGCTTCTACGGAGATCTTGATAACTGGGAAGGCCTTTATGTGGGCAATCTCGATACCAGGATACTTTCATATTCCGTGCCTCCCGTCATCGGCAAGGTGTTAAGACCCGATCCGGATAAGGTCAAGCTTCTTATGGATTCAATGAATGCCGATATCAACGGAGTATATAATGCCGGCATCATCGTTTCTCCCGGAACAGGCAAGCTCTGCCTTTCAATGTATTGTCCCGTTCTTGAAAACGGAAAGATGATCGGTTACGTAGGCGCAGGTGTCTTCCATACCGAACTTGAGGAGCTTCTTACAACATCCACTTCGGATCTTGATGAATATTTCTATATGCTCAACACGAGTACCGGTATTGTCTTTACCGATACCCAGGCTTCTCCCGAAGAGCAGGAGAGCATAATCGCACAGGAAACCTCCCGCCCCGTTCTTCTTGAAGTTATCAGCCGCTCGGCTTCTTCACCCGACGGTCAGTTTGAATTCAGGGATCCCGACACCGGCAAAACGCTCATAGTCAATTACAAGATGATACCCGGTTACGACTGGGCACTTGTCATCACTGCCGACAAGCAGCAGATCTATGCAGCTTCAAGCCGCAACATGATCTATATGGTCATTTTCGGTCTGCTTTCCTTTGCACTTATCATTCTTTTTGTAACCGTACTTGCCGGCAAGATATCCGGTTCACTTCGCAAGACCGTTGAAGAGCTGGACAAGGCTGCATCCGGTGACATCTCTTCGGCTGTAAGCATTAACAGCTCCGTGGATGAGATCAACCGCATCGCAGACAGTCTCGGAGCTCTTAAGAGCAAGCTTTCCGAAGTCATACAGAAGACCAAGGATATGTCTCAGAACCTCAATACCGCGGGAAGCGAACTTGCGGGAAGCGCCGATCAGGCTGCCGCAACATCATCCCATGTCACCAGTGCGGTGGAGGATGTTTCCCAGGGTGCCGCATCCCAGGCTGAGTCCGTTCAGACTGCTGCGGTATGCACCGATTCCATAGGTAATGATATCGATGACATCTCTGCAAATATCTCTTCACTTGATGCGGCTACCATGAAGATGAAGGATAATTGTGACAGGGTAACGGATGCACTTAAGGATATAGTCGAACAGAACACCAGCGTATCCAATGCAATCTCCGAGATAGGTCAGACCATATCCGCAACCGACAGAAGCGCCAATGAGATAGCCAAGTTCTCCGATGCGATCAACAGCATCGCATCACAGACCAACCTGCTTTCACTCAATGCTTCCATTGAGGCTGCACGTGCGGGTGAATCCGGAAGAGGATTTGCGGTAGTCGCAGATGAGATAAGGCTCCTTGCAGACCAGTCCAGGCAGAGTGCCGATGAGATCAAGGCTATAATCGACAAGCTGATCGTAGACGCCAAGGCATCCGTCAAGACTATGGACACTCTCAATGAGAGCTTCCGTACGCAGGGCGAACAGATCATCTCCACCCAGCGCGATATGGATGAGATGGCGGGCAATGTAAATGTTGTTTCGGACAATTCGAGATCCATCAGCAAGATGGTGAAGAATCTTGAAGAGGCCAAGAATTCTCTGGTTGAGATAGTCGAGAATCTTTCCGCTATCTCCGAAGAAAATGCCGCATCCATGGCTGATACCAGCGAATCCATGAGCAGACTCGATGTGACATTCTCCGTGATCAATGAATCCGCATCGCAGCTCAGAACCCTTGCATCCGATCTTACGGAGACCATCAGCTATTTCAAATAACAAGGAGAAGATGAATGAAAAAGAGTTTTAAACCCGCAGGAGATCACAATCCGATAATGACACAGCGTTTCGGTGCGGATCCCTTTGCAATGGTCTATAAGGACAGGGTCTATATGTATATGACCTGTGACATCCTGACCTATGATGATGCGGGAAAGCTTACAGACAATACATATCAGAAGATCGATACCATAAGCGTTGCTTCATCTTCCGATCTGGTGAACTGGACCGATCACGGAGAGGTATATGCCGCAGGAAAGAACGGAATAGCAACCTGGGGAGGCAATTCATGGGCTCCTGCCGCTTGCTGGAAGAATATAAACGGCAAGGATAAGTTCTTCCTTTACTTCGCCAACAGCGGAAACGGTATTGCGGTTCTTACATCTGACAGCCCCACCGGTCCCTTTATCGATCCCATAGGCGGACCCCTTGTTTCAAGGAATACTCCCAACTGCGATTCCGTAACATGGCTTTTCGATCCCGCCGTCCTCGTAGATGACGACGGAACGGGCTGGCTCTATATCGGCGGCGGCATTCCTTCGGATGATAAGGCGTCTAACCCGGGTACCGCAAGAGTCGTAAGGCTGGGTGACGATATGATCAGTCTTGCCGAGGATCCGAGACCTATTGAGAATGTAGCTTATCTCTTTGAAGATTCCGGAATCAACAAGATAAACGGAAAATATTATTATTCATACTGCTCCAATTTCAATGTCACTCCCGAAGCTGAGAAAGAGCACGGTTTTTCATCGGGAGAGATCGTAACAATGGTTTCCGACAAGCCGGACGGTCCCTTCGTCCCTGCAAGTCCCGTTCTCAAGAACCCCGAAGTGTTCTTCGGAAGAGGCGGAAACAATCATCACTGCATGTTTGAATTCAAGGGTAAGTGGTATATCGCATATCACTCACGCATCCTTGAGGAGTATATGGATCTTGACGGCGGATACAGGAGCACGAATGTCGATCTGATCGCTCAGTCAGCTGACGGTGCACCCACTCATTCCACAGGCACCAGAAAGGGCGTAGAGCAGGTAAAATGCTTTGATCCGTACAAACTCACATCCGCATCCACATTTGCGTCGATGGCGGGCGTTAAGACTGTAGCATACGATCCCGAAAAGCCTCTTACCGATATGAAACTTTCCGCAGGAAATATGATCGTAAGATCAGAAGAGAGCGGAAACTGGGTGATGGTTTCGGGTGCGGATTTCGGAAGCGAAGGAGCATCCGCATTCACACTCAGCGTGCGCGGAAAGGGATTCGGAGAAGTGTCCGTTGTTCTTGATAACGGTGATTCGGAGCCTGTTGCAGTATTCGGAACAAGCGATCTTACCGAAGATTTCGAGGAATTTACCGTTGATATCGAAAAGAAGATCACGGGAGTTCATGATGTATATCTCGTATTCTCCGGTGAGTGCATGGAACTCGAGAACTGGAAGTTCGAAAAATGATCCGGCAACATACGATAGGATGATACGATTATTGACATTGAGGTGATATTGTTTTAAAATCCTATCGTTGTCTGCAGAAGTGGCGGAATTGGTAGACGCGCACGGTTCAGGTCCGTGTGGGAGCAATCTCTTGAGGGTTCAAGTCCCTTCTTCTGCACGATGGAAAAACAGAACCCCCTGGGTATAGCCCAGGGGGTTCTGTTTTTACGTCGCGCAGGAGCGCTCCGTGAACCCGAGGGTTCAGATCTCGGAACACGCATGCGTGTTCCTCGGTCGGTTCGGCGGGAAAAAGATTCACTGAATCTTTTTCTATTTCCGCCTCACCCCGCCTTCCGCAAGGTAACTGAGGTGGGACTATAAGATTTTCTGGTTATTGCAGAATTATAGTCCTTTCCCGGCTTTTGGAAGGGATTAGCAACTGA
>JAFWUY010000120.1 GCA_017524035.1 Lachnospiraceae bacterium
AACGGTACATCGTTCCTGCGTTATTCCGACAAGGATATTGTCAAGATCAAGACCGAAGTTTACTGGGGAACTTCCAAATTAAGAGCTTGGCTGAATTCCGTTTTCATCAACATGGCATTCTCAGCCCAGGAGAAGATCAAGCTTCACTACACCAAGATCTCCACTCCCACCTCTGCCCTTGATGACAGATATACAAATGATAAAGTCTACATTCCTTCATTGAATGAACTTTATTACGGCTTTGACAGATCCAAGGATCAGCTCGACCGTTCGAAAAAGAATACGGACAATGTCTACTGCAAGGCACCCGTATCCCAGTACACTGCCTCTCTTCCCAGAGATCCGGACTTTGTTCCCTGTTTCGGACTTCGTTCGAGGGGCGAATTCTCAGGCGATAAGTCCTATATTGCCAGTGAAGATGCATACGGACAGCTCATCGGCCGTGACGGTCCCCAGAATTGGATGCTCAATAAGCGTTGCGGCATCAGACCCGTTATCTGTGTCAGCAGCGATTCCATAAAACGTATTTCTTAATGAGGTTGTTTTAATTACATGTCCACTTACGCAATAAGTGATCTTCATGGTCATTTCAGTACGTATAAAAAGCTCCTCGAGAAGCTTAAATTCTCCGAGGATGATTTTTTGTACGTTGTCGGTGACGTCATCGACAGAGGCCGTGACGGCATCAAGATCATTCAGGATGTGATGAGCAGGAAGAATATGGAAATGTTCCTGGGAAATCACGAACTGATGATGATAGATGCCATTGATTTCATGAGAAAGAATGAAAAATACGGCATTCTGAAAAAATCAGACCTCGGAGAAGCTTTTACTCCCGTCGATCTTTGGTTCCATCCGGCTAACGGCGGCAAGACCACTTATAATCAGTTTGTAAAGCTTGAACGCAAGGAACAGGACCGTATCATCTCATATCTTAAGAGTCTGAAGCTTATCAAAAGGGTTCATGTCGGAGAAACGGATTATCATATCTCCCACTCCTATTCTGTAGGCTATAAATTCGGAAACGAACTCTATTACAAAGATGCACTCATCGATGCCGAGTCCGTTGTATGGGATTCTCTTCTTGATGACAGACCTCCCATTGATATGCTTGAGTATGACTGGTTTGCATATCCCGAAGATACTTATATTGTCGGTCACGTGTTTACACAAAGACTCGGATGCATGGACGAGAAGGGACGCGGGCAGATCTGCAAGATAAAGAGACGCGGCGGTATCAAAGTTATAGACATTGACTGCGGAATGGCGCTCAACACCAGATCAAGCCGCCTGGGCTGTTACCAGCTTGAGACAGGAAAAGAGATTTATGTAACATATAAGTAAAGAAAACCTCTGACTTAGATCAGAGGTTTTTTTAATGAAGGGGTGAACGGAGGAACCGTCCCCTCGTTCACCCTTGTTTAGTTTACGGTTTATATTCTATCATTATCTCATGCTCTCCGGACGCCAAATCAGGGATCGTCAGGAGCGCTCCCGCATATGAATCTGTCGGCACTCTCACACCGTCCACATATGCCCTGAAGCTGTTCGAATACGGAATTGTAAATACCATGTTGTTCCGGGCTTCGTCTGTTACGTTCAAACGTCCGGTTATAACACCTCCGTTAACGGAAGTCACGATAAACCTGCCCTCATTTATCTCATCGTATATCTCAGCCACTTTACACGTATCAAGCGAATAAAGATAAGCTTTTCGATCTTCTCCGTAATCGTATATATCCAGTATGAAATTCCCGTTTTCATAGATATTACCCAGATAAGTATTGGAAGATCTCTGATATCCGTTGAACTTGGTGATACCGAATTCATTGAGTACTATCATTATATCCTCGGTTCGGTTCTTGGTATCATAATCAAGCTCCGACTCATTGAGAAGTTCAAAATTCAGATACAGATTTTCACCAATGGGAGGATAAAACTGTATAACCTTGAGAGGCATGGGAGTTATAACATAATCCCCGCCTGAATCCTCCGACCGGACAC
This sequence comes from Lachnospiraceae bacterium, assembly GCA_017524035.1. Classification (GTDB taxonomy): domain Bacteria; phylum Bacillota; class Clostridia; order Lachnospirales; family Lachnospiraceae; genus AC2028. The sequence goes on from JAFWUY010000120.1 coordinate 2,005, forward strand.
CGTCAATCACTCTGTCATTTTCCGTGTAGTCAACAGCTTCATACAGGCTTACATCACGGCCGAGCACGGAACTTACAAAACTGTTCTGATTGGCAAACGGATCACTTCCAAAGCTGCATGTATCATCACATGCAAGATATCCGAGCCCAAGCGAATAAGGATTATGGTACAGACTTGAAAAACCGTTGGAATAGACGTAATCATAGCCATATTCCGGCTTGGTAAAGTAAAGCTCATAATCGATGCCAAGGAGCATATCCGTCACAATATCCGAACCCCTGTCACATGCCTTGTAATGGTACTGAAGTATTCCCAGATTCTTATACAGTCTGAGCATATCCACGTTATAAGAAGAGGAAAAAAAATCCATTCCGTTAAATCCAAGAAGCATGGGATCGTTTGAGGTTATCTCTATGTCTTTGTTGATCCTGCAAAGAGAAACTCCCTCTCTCTCCAAAGAAGCATCATGATCCTGCGCATATGCAATAATGTCGGACATCATATCTATCAGCTCAACATATGATGATCTTGTGGAACTGGTACATTCATCATATACGGCTGAGGTGATCTTATAACCGTTGAACACAAGCAATGCGGTAATGATAAGTGAAGCCGCAATTCCGACGGGTATTTTGGCTTTGACAGGTATTCCGTCCTTAAATACCCTTGCCGCAAGAACTATCATAAAGAATACAAAAAGAAATGCAAATCTGTGGGGATATGCGACCGGATCCCTGAACAGGTGCCACGCACGGTATAGCGGCCTGAAAAGGAAGCTGAATATGAATAAAGTGATGATAAATATACTGCAGACAGTATTTGCCCTGTTCTTTTTTCCTTTTACAAGACCAATGATGCCAAGAACTAAAACAATAACCGTGAAATAGACCGCCGGAGCACCCTCACTGTACAGCGAACCGAAGTGCCCGCAGATAAACTGTTTAAGAAGATCCGGTAATGAAGTTACAATAAATGATCCGTTTGAATAAACACCCGTATCGGTACTCTTTCCCTGTGACAGTTCCTTAAGAACAGCAAAAAGCAACGGTGAAGCAAGAAGCACGCCGAATACGGAATAGAAAACAAAATTCAGGAAACGGAGTCCCATATCCTTAAAGTCAGGCTTTTCCTGCATGTTTTCGGACAGAATGAAGACCGAATACATGATAAGGAAAACACACACCATGTAGGCGGAATAATAATGAAAATACATGCAAAGAGCGAGGCAGACCGAATATGCGCATCCCCTTTTGGCAACTGTGTTCATCTCAAAATTGGACTGTATGATGCTCCTGACTTCTTCATTGGATCTCATACCGAACTTAACCGAAGTATTGATGGGTGCCCTGCTCTTTTCCGGTGCTGTCTTCAGAAGATTTTCCAGGAAAATACAGATGACGGGCAGCATATACATGGTATCAAGATACATGGGAAGGAAGAAAAAAGAGATCACGGCAGAGCTGAGTGCATAGCACAGGCTCAGCGTCAGGTTTACAACCATGCTCTCTGCTTTCCTGTATGACATAAGAAGTGAAAATGATGCAGCGATCATTCCGCATCTGAGTATATCGATGAGCCAGATTGCATCGGGAAGATCACGAACATCAAAAAGCAGTGTCAGAAGTGAAAAAGGCGAAGCAAGATAATAGGCGAACATACCTATATAGGGAGTACCGAGAGAACCCATAAAAGTATATACAAAGGACCCGCCGGAAAAAACAGATTTAAGGGAAGAATAAAACGAAACAAACTGCTCCAGCATATCAAATACAAGAAGTGTCCTTTCGGATCCCGGATATATGCCGGATAACGCAAAAATCACGGCTGCAAGTAATGTAGCCGTGATAAATGAAATAACTGAATTCAGAACATACTTTTTCATCTGTGCTTTTTCCTTACCGCTATCATATATACTCCCGTAATAACGAGAAGACCGAATACCATCCACCTTACAAGACCTCTGGTCACAAGCCAGTTCCTGACGGAATTATCCTGCTGTCTGATTGCAGGACCGCCCGAATCCGCTCTTAAGGTAACTTCCGAAGATATGATATCGGAATCCGATAATGCGGTTCCGGTCGAATACAGAGCAAAGGGGCTGAGATGGTATGTTGTAAATCTCGCAAATTCCTTACCGCCCGTGTTTACAACAGTGACGGGAATATCCTCCAGCTGTCCGTTTCGGTCGACTGTAAGGATAACAAGCTTATCTCCCTTAAGCTCTTCGGGAATGGGAATTGCAATCTCAAGTCCCTGGTTGCCAAGCTTATCGATTGATATACCCGATGAATCCCTTAATGTTATATCGTATACGGTTCTGTCTCCGAGCGAATAATTCGAAAGAAATCCCGAAGCGCGCTCCAATGCCCTGTCCAGCACGGGAGATCCTTCAACCTCTCCGATGGTCATATCATAAGGTCTGTCTGCCCCGTCAAGATATGCAAGAACACCTTCCGTACCGTACACGGTAACTCCGGCATTATCTTTATCTTCGACAGATGACCTGTAAGATATATTCGATAATCTCCTGGTGCTCTCTTCACATGTAATATTGAGACCTGTGACACTGTCAAGATCATCAAAAGCACTGACACCGACATTTCTTATCCTGTCCGGAATATCCTTAACGGAAACCCCCGTTCCCATAAATGCCCTGTCAAGAATCTCCTCTTCGTTTCCGCCAAAAGAAACCTCTTCAAGAGAAGTACATCCCATAAATGCTCCTTCCCCTATGCTTATCAGGGAATCGGGAAGAGCTAGGGTCTTTATGGTCGTATTTCCTTTAAAAACCTCAGCCGCAATGATCCTTACACCGTTAGGAACGGTCACATTTGCTCCGTCACCCCTGTATGCTATAAGAGCGCCGCCGCTGACGAGAAAATCTCCGTCGGAAGCATTGAGCCTGCCGTCAAGCTGATTGTTGATACCGCCTGTACCGGAAAGGAAATCCTCAACCCAAGGAGTATCGGAAAAAGCAAACGGCTCGATCTTTTCAACCGTTGTCGGAAGCTGAACATCCAGCAGCCTGTCACAATGATAGAAAGCCCCGTAATCGATGGTCTTAACGCCTTCGGGAAGTGTTACTGAGACGACTTCCGTTCTGGAAAACGCAAACTGCCCTATCTCATGAACTCCCGAAGGAAGGCTCATATTGGTCAGTTCCCCGGACATATAATATGCCTTATCGGCAACTATGCCCGAATCAACGATGGTATACTTGAGAATCGTTGAAGAATATGTGATCTCGGGATCGGAATGATCCGAATGAACCGCTTCGCTTTCGGCAGCCTGAATATCACTTCCGTTTATGACGTGCATGGATGAATTATCCATGAAAACAACGGCGGAATTCCCAACCACATGGGTCTGGCCGTAAATATCCGTATTCTGGTTAACGGCAACAGCCGTATATGTTCCGTCAGGACGCTGAGTTATCTCAAATTCGGTGGTATATGCACCGGGTTCTCCATAGGGATCTGTCTCTTCAATGACTTCAGTTTCTCCGTTTCCGGAAACATCTTCCGCATCAGGTTCATCGTGGGTCACGGTTTCATCGATAACATCGATCATTCCCGTATCTTCATAAATCGTGAACTTGGACTGTCTTACGTAGAAGCCCTGGGCATATTTCCAGGCATAAGAACCCTCGGGAGCAAATATCACGAGTTTATAGCATCCGTCAAAAGCACTTTCATGAATATTCCTGGTATGTTCGGTAAAAGTAACCGATTCAAGGTTTACATCATCTTCGAAAGCATAGATTCCGACAGTTTTGATATTTGAAGGAATGTTAACCGAAACAAGACCCATGCAGTTTGCGAAGACAAAATCATCTATCTCCGAAAGGCCTGAGCCGATATTTACGCTCTGAAGATTATCACAATCCCAGAATGCATATTCATGGATTTTCTTTACACTACCCGGAATGGTGACCGAACGGATATGGTCGTTGTCCCTGAATGCATCGGTTGCTATCTCGATAACGGATGAAGGAATAACGACATTCGTCGCACTGCCGTTGTAAGAAACAAGCGTACCCGACCCCGTAACAGAAAACTCGGGGACGGATGCAGCATCCGCCCCCAAAGGAGGAAGCTGCATCACGAGTAAAGCGACTATTATCAGGATCACTCCTAACAGCTTTCTGATTCTTTTCATCTAAAGTTTCCTTTTACAGTAACTTTTGAATTGTTTAATACCTGGTTTTCAGAACAATTTAGCTTAAGGTTATTGTCTTCTTCCGGATGCACCGCTCCTGTTATCGGCCCTGACCGGCTTTGCGACCTTCCTGTCCTTCATAAGGAAAAGAACTATGGAGATTGCAAACAGAGCGATGGATACAAACCACTTCGGATGTAGGAAATCGGCGGTCTTGGGTGTATTGTCAAGACCGTTTCCGTATCCGCTTCCGTCGCTTCCCGCACTCATCTCAACCGTATTTACATAAATGACGTAAGGCGAGAAGTGAGTACATGTAAAGGTTACGCAGGGCACACCGTTAATGGTTGTGAATCTCGCATTGAGAGGATCGATCTCATTATTGGTGATGACCGCAACCTTATTGTTGGCGGCATATCCTACCATCGAATCGGGAAGAGGTATGGTGATCGTGATGGTAAGACCCGAAGTATCGGTGATCTGTGTGGTTCCCGCAGCATCATAAAGGCTGATATCAAACGGGAAGTAAATGATGTTATCAAGTGTTCCGTATTTCTTGTGAAGAGCATCGAGAACAAGCTTATTTGCAGTCTGGCTCTCGGTGATCTTGATCGTGAAATTATCTGTTGAACCGTTAACCGTAGCGGATACAACACCTGTATTGGAAAGTCCGTTCTTGTCAATGACTACGGTTGTTCCGCTGCTTCTGGGAACATTGCCGGTTGAAGGCCAGTAATTGTTATTACCGCCGCCGTTTCCTCCGGATCCGTTTCCTCCGGCACCGTTATTGCCGTTTCCTGCGGTTCTGGCAACGAAGTTGGCTGTAACGGTAACATTTTCGCTGGGCATTGTTACAACCGTAGCGGACAGTGCCTTGGATGCAATGGGAGCAGTCGAAGGTGATATCGTCCAGCTGCTGAATTCGGTTCCCGTCTTAGCTTCGTTGGCAACGATAACGACCTGTGCCCCGGGCTTATAGCTTCCGGATCCCGAACCGCCTACAACGGTAAGGGTGTAGTAAGGTCCATTATAATCATCGGTTCCGTTATAATCCGGATTATTGACCATGGTGAATCTCATATTCTTATCCATGGTTACGGACGAAGGTGAAGGTGACCACTTACACTGCTTATATCCGGCGGGCATCATGAGGTCGGGAGGAGTACCGCCCTTCTCTATTGTAAGTGTCTGATAAACTGTAACACCGTCGGTGTAATAGTATGTAGCGGTATATTTATCAGAAGAAGTCGGATCGGTTCCGTCAATGGGAACGAGAACGAACTTGGTATCCGAATTGATGACAGTCTCGTTAACATCGGGGGACCATTTCCATTCGGTTCTCGAATATCCGGGAACAACGATATCATAAGCCTTGTTTCCGGGATCAACACCCCAGGTCTGGTACAGGCTTCCGTCAGGAAGATAATATGTAACCTTAAGCTGTCCGGGGCCTACCTGTCCGCCGCCGTTTCCGCCGTTACCTCCGTTTCCGGATGTGTACTTGGCATAGAACTTAATGACTCCGTCCTTCTCTTCCACCTGGTCAAGGGTAAAGAGAATGCCGTCTCTGGGATCGAGTCTTGTCCAGGTCTGGAAGGTATATCCGGTCTTAGCTGTAGGCATAAGGCCCGAGATAAGATTGGGATTAATGTAGTACTTGGTTACACCGCCATCGTCGGATGTAAGCACGGGAACATCGGCAACCAGAACGGCTCCCGTAGCACCGGTGTCGGGATCGGTATCATAGAATGTTGCGGTATAGGTATTGTTGAGTCCCTTATACTTTGCAACAAGCGTGATATCGGCATTGATATTGAAGCTTGCCCTGTAATCATAGGTCTCCTCGGTATCATACATATTGTAATAATACTCGAAGGCAAATCCGGCATTCGAATGCTTATTGTCGGGATCCATGATGGGATCTCTGAGGATCACCTGTTCTCCCTCAACATACTCATCGGTAAATTCGAGAGTAGCCTTGGTGGCATTTGCATCCTTGAAGTCATAATAGGTTACATAGTAATGCTTGATGGGGGTGAATGCCTGAACAAGGTATTTATGTCCCTCAAACAGTTCATATGCCCTTGTTTTAACGGTAACATTACCGTTTGCATCGGTCTCTGCGGGTGCATATACCGTAAGCTTACTGTTCCAGGATTCTGAAACACCGTCGTGGTCGGTGGTATCGTCGTTGGGATCCTTCATGGTGGTCGAGATAAGGTCGAGTCCGCCGTTCTGCCAGTACAGATCATTATTCATAACAGTAAGGTTCTTGATAGCGGAACCCTTGAATGCATAACTGTCTATACGTGAACATGTCTGAGGCAGAGTAACAGATACAAGCTGGGTTGTATCCTCAAAAGCATGCTCGGGCAGATTGGTAAATGAAGCATTTTCAAGATTAACTACATTGACCGCTGTATCAGCAAATGCTTCCTTGGAGATTCCCTTTACTCCCTTGGTCTCACCGGGCTGGATCGTTCCTGCGGATCTTCCGGGAAGGAATTCGATAAGTCCGCTCTTTGCACCCGAACTGTCAAGTGAATAGATGATTCCGTTTTCGGTCTTAAAGAACGTGCTGTCCTGGAAATCTACATTTGACAGTGAGGAAGTATGTGTCGGCAATGTCACCGCAGTGCTGCGGTTATACATATTTACCCTGAAAGGAGCAAGACCGAGACTGCTGAGTGCAGAGTCGAACTTAACGCCTGTCAGCGCATCATCATTGGCAAAAGCATGATCGCCGATCGATTTGACACCGTACATCTCGACATTTCCGAGAACATTGCATTCGGCAAACGCTTCAGTACCAACAGAGTCAACAGGCTGGGTCGAATAGACATACGACATCATATCGCAGTTGTAGAATGCGTAATCGGGAATCGTTATGGTATCCTGTCCTGAAAGGGTAAGTGCGGTAAGCTTTACGCATCCGGCAAAATCACTCTTTGCGGGATCAACCTGTACTCTTCCGTTGGTATCCAGTACAGGATTTCCGTCGGTATCCTTGACATATGTAACATCGATCTCGGTAAGGCCTTCGGAATTAACCGCAATCGGTGTTCCGCCGCCGCTTTCGGTATAAGTCTTAAAAATACCGTCCTTAATGGATGAAACTCCTTTGGGGATAAAGAGCTCCTTGCATACTGAAGCAAGCATCTTGTCGTAAGTGGTTCCGTTAAGAAGAAGGTCGTCAAGTGTTGCACCGGCACCAAGCTTGGTGTTGAAGGAAGCAATGGCATCCTTCTCTTCCTGTGAAAGATATGTTGCACTCGAGTATGTCGAAATGGATCCCTGAGTAGGGAATTTAACAAGTTCGGCGCAGTTCTTGGCCGGATTATAGCTTATCTCAAGAAGATAGGGGAATCCCGAGAAAAGGATGGGCCATGAATCTGTCTGGGAAGGATGATTATACTTGCCCCCCTCACTCATGGCATATGCAAATGGCTTGGAATCGGAACTAATGGTAGTAACAAAATAAAGCTTAACTGCAGGCTCTCCTGTGGTGGAATCCTTCGGAGGACATGTGCTGTTCGAAAGACCGTCGGGACAGTTGGAGGCATGTGTAGTCGTATGCTGGGTCTTGAACGCCTCAGCACCGATATTAACCTGATCGTTTTCAAAAATCACATAAGAAAGATTATGACATCCCTTGAAAGCTCCGGCACCGATCTCACTTACGGAAGCGGGAATGGTCACCGTTTCAAGGCAGCATTTATCCTGGAACTTATTTCCCGGGATGATCTCGATATGATAAGGACCGAGATGGTCTGGGAACGTAAGTGATTTAACAATATTGGAGCCGGTCTCTATGGTAGCAAAATTGATCAGGGTATTGGTATTATCAACCTGATAGATTGCTTTACCGTTACCGTCTTCGGTTACGGTCTTCTCATATATCTCTTCACCGTAATACTTATAGGTAAACTCAAACCCTTTATCCCTGCTCTGGCAGAGCTGATGAAGAGCTCCTATATTCTGAGTGGGAGGAATTGCTCCGGCGGGATCCACGCCCTCAAAATAGAACTCAGGATTTACGAGCTGTTTGGTAAAGGAAATAAAGGATGATGCATCTGCGCTGCTTCCGAGCTTGAATGAGCATCCGCCGGTACCGTTTCTGTTATCGGTGTCATCGGCAAAGGTCATGGTAGGGCTAAGAACCGTGATCTTTTCAAGATTGGGACAATCCTCGAAAATATTTATATTGATCTTTCTGGGATTTGAAGCGGATACGCCTGACAATTCACCTAGCTGCTTGGGGAAGATAACTTCCCTGAGATTTGAACAGCCGTAAAATACGTGATAACCGATATTTTCAAGTGCAGACTGTGAACCGACATTGGCGACCGTTGCGGCAGTCTTTTGTCCCAGATTGTTGCTCATGTCTCCGGTAAGATCAGCATACTGCAGTGATTCGCATCCGAAGAATACACCGTCACAGATAAGATTTACACTGTGAGGCATATAAAAACCGGTAAGGCTCTTGCAGTTCTTGAACGCATAAGCTCCGATATTCTGAATCTTGGGGCTTGTGGGCATATCAATCGTTTCAAGTCCGCGGCATCCGTCAAATGCGTGGTTACCGATCGCAATAAGTCCGTTTTGAAACGAAATGCTCTTAAGTGCGACGCAGTTATAAAACGCATAATCTCCGATACCCGCAAGATTCTCATGAGTGATAAGGGTCTGGATATTGGCACCCTTGCTTCCGGCAAATACGCCTCTTTCGGGATTAGCCGAATCTACGGTGCCGCTCTGAAGAACATAATCCTGTACGGATGAATCGTATTCTACGTACTGATGACCAATATAACGAACTTCAATGTTCTCGACCTTCTGTTCGGCAGGCTGATCGGTAAGCTGCCATCTCATGGCAGGATCGGTTATCGAAGTGTCATACCAATAGAATTCGCCTTCCCTGAGCTGTTCCCATTTGGATTTTTCGGAATAGAGACAGGGTCTGTAGGAATAATGGTCGATCTGATAGGAAAAAGTATAAGAAAGAATAACAGACGGATCGTCAGGATCCTTATTTTCGACAGTACTCTTAAGAACCACCTTTATGAGGTCGGGAGTCTTGTTCAGATATTCGTATCCTCCGTCATGAGCGATCAGCAGATTATAAAGAGGATTGGTGTTGTTTTTTTCATAAACGAAATAATCGTTCAGATATCCGGCATTTCCGAAGGGTTCCTGCTCATCAACCGTCTTCGAAGAGTCATAATTAACGGTAACAGTGGGTTCGGTTATCTCGGTATCAACATAGTACAGGAAATTACCCATCTTACCTACAAGACAGTTATCTCCGTTACCCTTATTGTCGTTAAGTCTTCTGTAAACATCGAAGGTGTTGGGAATCTCAAGAACTCCGCCTGCGATGTAGCCGGAATTAAAGCCGAGAATTACTGCAAATTTATTGGCTCCGCCCGGGTCGTCCACACCCTGACTGTTTACATATGCAAACTGGAAGCTTCCGTCACCCGTACTGTATATCTGTGTTCCGGACTGAACATATGGAACACTGGATACGGGAGTAAATACCGTACCTGTACCCGTCTGCAACAGATAGTATTTATCAAGGCTCTGTCCGTCACAGCCGTTGGCAGCCTGTACCTCTCCTCCCTGTATGGATCTGGTAGGAATCATTGCAACCAGAATGGCGGCAACCATGAAGAGAGCGCCGAGGGTCCTTCTGACCTGCTTCTTCATTCTCCTCTTCATTCCTTTTTTGTTAGCCATATTTCAATCCTCCCGCATACAAGACGTATGCAATATAAGAATCAGTTTATTCTTCTGGCCACTACAGCAAAACGGCCGTTCTTTTCTTCGTAATCACAGGTTGAGAGCGTGAGCAGATGATCCCCCCACACAGCGGTAACACCGGTATCATAAAGTGACATCTGAGCCATTTCGTTCATGTAGGAATTGAACTCCTCGGCTCCGTTTGCATCTATGAACTGATAATATTTAAAAGAAATATCGTCCTCGGTCTTGAGTGAGGTCCTGAAAGCAAACATAACCTCATATTCACCGTGCTCATAGATCGTATCAAACCTTATTATCCTGTGGGTCAGATAGAAGTTATAATCCTCATACTTGACCAGATTACCGAACATCCTTCCGCTCTGCATATGATGACCGTAAAGGATCAGATTGTCGGAAGGCTTGATCGCATCGCAATTGCAATCCATAAATATGCTTCCGTTCTTGTCATTCTGCTGGTCGGTATTATGCGTCAGATAATATTCATTATCATCAGTCTGCATTACAGGATAGCTTAAAAAGGGTTCTCCATTTATATCGGCTATTTCCAGCCATCCGATTAGTCTTTTATTCTTATTGTATGCATCAATGTATTCCGGAAGAATGTCGGGAACCTCTTCTTCATCCACATAATGGATGATGGGAGCGCCTGATTCTTCTGCCGGCTGAGTTTGGGACTGGGCTTCACTAACTGCCTGTTCGCGGAGATTACTCAGAAGATTCGTGGTTCTGTCAGATCTGTTCTTGGCTATGTTATAGATCGCAATGTACAGGATGCAGGCCGCCGCAATGAATAACGATGCATAAAGCACTATCCTGCGGGTCTTTTCCTGCTGCTCGAGTATCTTTCTGGCCTGCTTTTCGATATCATCGTCGGTTTTGGTATTCTTTACATTATCGGTCGATTTCTTCCTGCTGACCCTGATCTCGCTCTTTTCATCGGAAGAGCTTTCATTTTTTTCCATCCTTGAGATGGTCATGTCGATTTCTTCCATGAAATCCTTACCGAGGTCCGTTCCGAAGTTGATCCTTCCGCTATGAAGTTTTTTGGAAAGGAGCTTCAGATCCGAAAGCGACATGTGGTCCATCGATGCCTTGATCTTGTCAATGGCTGCCTTGTCGGCATTTGCCGCGGCAATTTCCCTGTCGCCTTCGAATTTACGCCCTTCGATGATTACGATCTTACCCATAAGGATTTACTTAACAACAAAGTTTACAAGCTTTCCGGGAACATAGATCTCTTTTACGATTTCTTTGCCCTCGAGGTGCTTGGAAACAGTCTCCTTTGCTCTCTCGATCATGGTCTCCTTGGAGGCATTTCTGTCCTCTTCGAAGGTTCCGCGGAGCTTTCCGAGAACCTGTACGGCAATGGTGATACGGTCTTCAACGCACTTTGACTCATCATACTCGGGCCATGCGGTCTGATATACTCTTCCCTCGAATCCCTCGATCTTCCAGATCTCCTCGGTTATGTGAGGAGCAACGGGGTTAAGAAGAGTGATGAAGGTCTTAAGGTCGGCCTTGGTAATGCTTCCGACCTTGTAAAAATCATTGATGAGAGCCATCAGTGCTGCGATGCCTGTGTTGTACTTAAGAGTCTCGAAATCACCGGAAACCTTCTTTATGGTCTGGTTGATCTTAACCTCAAGTTCCTTACTGTAAGCCTCTCCGTCTGTGACGATATCCTGAAGCTTCCATACCCTGTCAAGGAATCTGCGGCATCCCTGAACTCCTTCCATGCTCCAGTTGGCGGCCTGGTCGAATGCACCGATGAACATCTCATAGGTTCTGAGAGTATCAGCACCGAATTCTTCGATGATATCATCGGGATTGACTACATTACCGCGGGACTTGGACATCTTCTCACCGTTCGATCCGAGGATCATGCCGTGAGATGTACGCTTTGCGTAAGGCTCCTTGGTAGGAACGACTCCCTGGTCGTAAAGGAATCTGTGCCAGAATCTCGAATAGAGAAGGTGGAGTGTCGTATGCTCCATTCCTCCGTTATACCAGTCAACGGGAAGCCAGTACTTAAGCGCTTCCTGTGATGCAAGTTCTTTGTCATTGTGAGGATCAACGTATCTGAGGAAATACCATGAAGATCCTGCCCATTGAGGCATGGTATCGGTCTCTCGTTTTGCGGGGCCACCACAATGAGGACAGGTAACATTTACCCAGGAATCCATTGCCGCAAGAGGCGATTCACCGTTGTCTCCGGGAAGATAGCTTTCAACCTCGGGAAGTTCGAGGGGAAGATCCTCTTCCTTGAGAGGCACATATCCGCACTTATCACAGTGGATGATGGGGATGGGTTCACCCCAGTAACGCTGCCTGGAGAATACCCAGTCACGGAGCTTGAAATTGGTCTTGGCATGTCCGATTCCCTTTTCCTCAAGGAATTCCGTGATCTTCTTCTTGGCATCCGCAACGGAAAGTCCGTCAAGGAATCCGGAATTTACAAGCTTGCCCTCGGCAACATCGGTATAAACCTGCTCGGTCACGGGCTTGTCCGAACCTGCGACAACCTCGATGATGGGAAGGCCGAACTTCTTGGCAAATTCCCAGTCTCTTTCATCGTGTGCGGGAACAGCCATGATGGCACCGGTTCCGTAGCTCATGAGTACATAGTCAGAGATCCATATGGGTATCTCTTTGTCATTGACGGGATCTATGGCGGTAAGTCCGTTTAAGCAGACGCCGGTCTTGTCCTTTGCAAGCTCTGTTCTTTCGAAATCGGACTTTCTTGAAGCTTCTTCGCGGTACTTAACGACCTCATCGTAATTGGAGATGCGGTCCCTGTACTTTTCGATATAGGGATGCTCGGGGCTCATTACCATGTAGGTAGCACCGAACAGTGTGTCGGGACGGGTGGTATAAACGGTGAGCTTATCTTCCGTTCCGGTAAGTTTAAAGTCCACCTCCGCACCGGTGGAACGTCCGATCCAGTTTCTCTGCTGGGTCTTTACACGCTCAATGTAATCCACACTGTCGAGTCCCTCAAGGAGCTTGTCTGCATACTCTGTGATCTTGAGCATCCACTGGGACTGCATCTTACGAACAACCGGAGCTCCGCATCTTTCGCATACACCGTTGACAACCTCTTCGTTGGCAAGACCGACCTTACAGGATGTACACCAGTTGATGGGCATCTGGGTCTTATAAGCAAGTCCTGCGTTAAAGAGCTTGAGGAAGATCCACTGAGTCCAATGATAATAATTCGGATCTGTGGTATTGATTTCTCTGTCCCAGTCAAAAGAATAACCGATAGAATGAAGCTGCTCCTTGAAACGTGCTACATTATTCTTCGTTACGATCTTGGGATGGATCTTATTCTTGATGGCATAGTTCTCGGTAGGCAGTCCGAATGCATCCCAGCCCATGGGAAACAGAACATTATAGCCCTGCATGCGGCGCTTTCTGGCGACGATATCAAGAGCGGTGTAAGGACGGGGATGTCCTACATGAAGGCCCTGTCCCGAAGGATATGGGAACTCGACAAGCGCATAATACTTGGGCTTGGAAAAATCATTTGGTGCGGCGAAGGCTTTCTCATCGTCCCATACCTTCTGCCACCTGGACTCAACCTCGTGATGATCATAAACTGAAGCCATTTTATTTATCTCCTCGTAAAAAAGGGCACAAAAACCCATAATTTCTTTAATTATATGTCATAAGACCCCCAAACGCAAGGAAAACAGTGGATTCACCACAAGATGTTGTGGTGAACAGAGGGACGTTTCCTCCGTTCACACAAAAAAAGTGAACGGAGGAAACGTCCCTCTGTTCACTCAAAAAAGGCATGACCATGCGGTCATGCCTTTTTGAATTAATTATCGCAAACAGGAGAACCGTCCCCTGTTTATTCGGTGATATTACCTTCCGCAACCTTCTGTGCTCTGGCAGCAACTTCAGCTTCCTGAACATCCGAAGGAGCCTGCTCATATCTTGCGAACTCGAATGAGTATTCGCCCATTCCTGCGGTCATGGACCTGATAACGGTTCCGTATCCGAAAAGTGAGCTCTCGGGGATCTCTGCTTCAATGCAGGTCATTCCGTTTCCTGCGGGATTCATTCCGAGCACTCTTCCTCTTCTCTTGTTAAGGTCTCCCATTACATCACCGGTATTGTCATCGGGAGCGGTAACCTTAAGAGTCATGATGGGCTCAAGGAGAACGGGCTTAGCCTTCATGAAGCCGTCCCTGAACGCCATTGAAGCAGCTGTCTTGAATGCCATTTCGGATGAGTCAACGGGGTGGTAGGATCCGTCATAAAGAACGGCCTTGACTCCGATGACAGGATATGCGGCAAGAGGTCCTCTCTGAACGGATTCGGCGATACCCTTCTCGACAGCGGGGAAGAAGTTCTTGGGTACGGCACCGCCTACGACTTCCTGATCGAATACATACTGCTGCTCGGGATCGCCTGTGGGGCTGAACTTCATCTTAACATGTCCGTACTGTCCGTGTCCGCCGGTCTGCTTCTTATACTTGGCCTCGACATCAGATGTGCCCCTGATAGTCTCTCTGTAAGCAACCTTGGGCTCCATAAGCTCGATAACGACCTTGTATTCACTCTCAAGCCTGGACTTGATGATCTCAAGATGCATATCGCCCATACCGTAAAGGAGGGTCTGATGATTCTCGGCATCATTTACATTCTTCATGGTAAGATCCTCGTGGCCGATCTTCT
>JAFWUY010000121.1 GCA_017524035.1 Lachnospiraceae bacterium
AATATTTCCGCCGTTCGTAAATGCATAGCCGGCGAATTTGTCTGAGCCCTTGAATTCATATATGACCGAGCCCGCACCGATGGAAGAAGGCTTTTCTCCCGACGCGAGCCTTGCGGTCAGCCCCTTGACGGCGGCGTTTTCAACCGGATTGCCGATCCTCTCGCCGCTCGGATGATACAGGGTGGTTCCGTCCGCACTGACCATATATGCATATGAACCTTCTATCCCGGTAAGTTCTATATCTCCCAGGACCGGTCCGTAAAAATCATAAAGTACCTGCCTGTTTCCTTCGGCATCCGCTTCGAGAAGGGATATCATCTCCTCTTCAACAGCTGCGCCATGGGAATCGTCACCGGTTCCCTCACGGCAGAGCACATCAACGGCAGTTGCGGCTGACTCAGCCACATTCATAGTGTACTTCTTATACGTCTCGGTCAGGCACCCTTCGGCATTCCTTATCGCTATGACCAGAAGTATCGAGCATGCGAATATGAATGCCAGTCCGATTGATACCACCAGTTTGAAAGCAATCGAATGGATACCGGCCTTTGTTTTCCCGTTACCGCTCCGTGCCATGATCTGCCCCCCTCATATCAAGCAAATTTATTCAGAAGCTTTTTCGAAATCCTCGATAACCTTACCCTCCGGTGCGGGAGTAATAAGACTGAAGACAACTATGAACACCGCGGAGACTATGAATCCCGGAAGGAGTTCGTAGATATTCCATATGCCTCCGAGAGGACGGACAAGGAACTTCCACACAAAGATCATGACACCGCCGCTTATCATTCCGGCAAGCGCACCGAATTTATTGGTCCTCTTCCAGAACAGCGCAAAGAGCATAAGCGGTCCGAACGCGGCACCGAAGCCCGCCCATGCGAAGGATACGATCTGGAATACTGAACTGTTGGGATCCGATGCTATAAAAAGTGCGATTATACTCATCACGACAACCGCAATTCTTGCAACGAGCATTGAGCGCTTCGCATCCTGCTTCTTGAAGATCATCTTTCCGAAGATATCATCCGAAGCACTCGATGCCGCAGCAAGAAGCTGTGAATCTGCGGTGGACATGGTAGCTGCCAGTATTCCCGCAAGTATGAGTCCGGCAACGCATGCCGTGAACACGCCGTGTGAGCTGAGCAGATCCGATATCTTAATGATCGCGGTCTCGGGATCGTCAAGTACTCCTATCGATCCGTTTGCGGTCATTGCCCTAGCAACAAATCCGATGATGATAGCCGAAAACATTGCGATGAAAACCCATACGCTTGCAATCCTTCTCGAAAGAGAAAGCTTTTCTTCCTTCTCGATAGCCATGAATCTGAGAAGGATATGGGGCATTCCGAAATATCCGAGTCCCCATGCCATGGTCGAAACCTTGGTGAGAGTTCCGTATGCGATAAGACCGGTCTCATCGGAATGCATATTGTTCAGATCAAAATATCCCGCAAGACCCTTGGCATTTTCGAATACAGCTCCCCATCCGCCTGCCTGTGAAGCACCGTAGAAAAGGATTGTCACAAGAGCGATGGTCATGATGATGCTCTGGATAAGGTCAGTGGTGGATGCGGCAAGGAATCCTCCCAGTGTGGTATACGCGATGATAACAAGTGCAAAGATGATCATCGCAACCATGTAATCGACTCCGAAAAGCGAATTGAAAAGCTTTCCGCATGCCGAGAATCCGCTCGCCGTATAGGGAACGAAGAAAATGATTATGACAAGTGCGGCGATCAGTGAAAGGATATTGTTTTCATCTCCGAATCTGTTGGAGAAGAACGAAGGGATCGTCGCCGATCCGTTTATCTGACTGTATCTTCTGAGCTTTCTTGCAACGATCAGCCAGTTGAAATAAGTACCTATTCCGAGTCCGAGCGAAGTCCAGAAAGGATCGGCAAGTCCGGATGCATAGGCAAGTCCCGGTATTCCGAGAAGAAGCCAGGAACTCATGTCCGAAGCTTCGGCACTCATTGCCGTTACCAGGGGACCGAGTTTGCGTCCGCCGAGATAATAGTCCTCAGTGGTTTTGTTGCCTTTTGAAAACTTTATACCCACAAGCAGAACGAACAGCAGGTACAAAACTATCACGGCAAGGATACAGATCTGTGTGATGCTCATTTGGAATTCCTCCGATCAAAGATTTTCGTCGAGTATGGCCTTTAATGTCTCACCCGATTTTTTGAGAGCGGACAGCTCTTCGTCACTGAGTTCCGCGGGCACGGGGATCTCAACTCCTCCCGCACCGACTATTGCGGGAAGCGAAAGTGCGACACCGTCGATGCCGTACTCACCGTGAAGCATGCGCGATATGGGAAGGATTGATTTCTCATCCCTTATGACCGCCTCACAGATGCGCCTTACGCTCATAGCGATTCCGTAATAGGTTGCCTGCTTTTTCTCGATTATCTCATATGCGGCATTCTTGACATTGTCCGCGATCTCTTTCATTGCCGTCTCATGGTCGTAGTGGCCCTTGAGCTCACAGAAATCATTAACGGGGATGCCGGATATATTGGCGCTCGACCAGACGGCTATCTCACTGTCTCCGTGCTCACCGAGTATGAATGCATGTACGTTTCTCGAATCGACACCGAGATGCTCTCCGAGCAGATATTTGAATCTTGCGGTGTCAAGAACGGTACCCGATCCGAACACCCTGTTCTCGGGAAGTCCGGAAAGCTTTACGGCTGCCGCCGTAAGTATGTCTACGGGATTGGCTACTATGAGAAGGATTCCCTCTACCTTGACGCGGTTGAGCTCGCCCATGATGGATCTGAAGATCGCGATGTTTTTCTTGACCAGATCGAGTCTTGTCTCACCGGGCTTCTGGTTAGCTCCGGCGCTTATTACGATTATCGCCGCATCCGCGATGTCTTCGTATGTACCCGAATAGATCTGCATGGGCTTGGCATACGAAAGGCCGTGCGCGATATCAAGCGCTTCACCCTCAGCCTTGGCTGTATTGGCATCTATAAGGACCATCTCGGAAAAAAGACCGCTCTGCATAGGCGCAAAAGCCGAAGCGGATCCTACAAATCCGCATCCTATAAGAGCTACTTTTCTTGCATCAACTGCCATGAACATACCTCCTTGGAAAACCGTATATTACGGGTATCTCCCGCTTATTTTTTCTTTTCGTAAATGTTATAGAATCTTGTGGAAAAGGGCATCGCGTATTTCGAATACTCGACAAGTTCATCAAGTCTTATGCTGAACTGCTCGCCCCAGGATGCAACCTCGAGCCAGATCTCGCCGTTCGCCTCGGCGGTTCCGAGAACGGTCATATAATGCTCCCTCGTTTTCTTGCCGGAGGGTTTGCGTTCCCTGTTGTAAAGAGTTACGAATTTATCCTTAAAGAGAAAAGGAATGCCGGGACCCGCTGCGAAGATCACGGGAAGATCGTTGTCCAGGCACCTCTTTATGTCGCGTGCACCGTTCCTGAGCTGCGAACGTGCCGTGCGTCCCCATCCTATCCTCAGGCGGGATCCGTGCCTCATCAGAAAGATATTGCAGAGGATCGGATAATAATATGGAGCGATCCCAAGCCCGGGGAAGACAAAGATTCCTCCCTTTTCCATCTTACGGATCTGCTCCATATACTCATTTCTGCCTTTCGGCGCTTTTATTATTCCTTTATATTCGATAAGATCGTGCAGAGCCACTACTCCGCAGCCGAATCCGCGGAGTTTCTTATCCAGGTGACCCTCGGGTGCAAACCACATCTGAGAACCTGCGGTATAGAATTGTTTCAGCAGATGTGTCGACGTCTTACCCACGTTATACTAATGCTCTCTTTCGTCTCCCCAGAAGAAAAGCGCAACGGTTCCGGGGCCGGTATGGCTTCCGATCGTGGCTCCGATATCATAGATCTGAACCTTGCCGTTCATCTTGGTAAATTTCTCTTCGATAAGATCCGCAACGGCTCTTGCATCCTCATAGCAGTCGGAATTGCTGATGAAAACCTTGCCGGTATAATCAAGTCCTCCCTGTGCACGCTGTTCCATGACCTCAACGATACGCTTGATGACTTTCTTCTTGCCCCTTACTTTCTCACGGGCTATGAGCTTTCCTTCGTCATTGACGTTGAGAAGGGGGCAGATGCCAAGTACGGTTCCGATGGCTCCTGCGGTCTTGCTGACTCTTCCGCCCCTTATGTAAAAAGTAAGATCGGTTGAGAAGAACCAGTGATGGGCTTTGTTCCTGTTTGCTTCGACCCAGTCTCTGACTTCGTCGATGCTCTTTCCTTCGTCCCTGAGATCCGCTGCCGCATCGACAACGAGTCCGTGGCCGGTGGATGCCGCGAGCGAATCCACAACATAGAGTTTTCTGTCGGGATATTTTGCGCTCAGATCCTCTGCGGCCAGCCTTGCGGAATTGCACGATCCCGAAAGCCCGCTTGAGAAAGCAATATGAAGCACATCCTTGCCTTCCTTAAGGTACGGCTCGAAAAACTCGGTGTACTGCCCGACTGAAACCTGGCTGGTCTTGGTGTCCTCACCTTCGAGCATTCTTCTGAAGAGTTCCTTGGGCGGAATGGTCCTTCCCATATCATCCGGATACTCGGTTCCTCCGAGTTCAAAGGTAAAGTATGTTACCCCGATGTTTCTTTCCTTAAAATACTCATGGGAAAGATCGCTTGTGGAGCAACAGGTCAAAACATAATCTGACATTCATTATCCTCCGCTTTGCCGGCTTTTCCCCCTGCCGGACAAAAAGCAAAATACGATACATCGAATTATTATAGCATATCAGCCTCCCCACAAAAAGGGGAGGCAGGGCTTTATTCGGGCACGGTCTCGGTCCAGTATTCGCCGTTGTAGATATCGGTGATCCTGTAAAGGGCAAGGTAATCTCCGCCCAGGTATGTGTTGCTTATCCTGATACCCGCCGGATCGGTGATGACAAGGGTATCTCCGAGATAATAAGTATCCTCATAAACACCGTTGTAGGTGTAGTAATCGCAGACAAAATCGATCCTGTCGCCCGCCTGAAGCTCTATAAGTCCCCTTGCTTCGGTATCGGTCGCTCCCTTATAGTCGATCCTCGCTCCGGCAATGTAGCCGTAAGGATGATCGTTATCGAATACGAGCTCGAGCTTTACCGCTTCATCGTTCAGGAATGCGGGTACATATCCGGTGATGGTGTAATCGTCATCGCCGTTATCGATAGTATCGGTGTGGTAGTAGGCAACGGGCTGATCCTCTATCGAAAGCCATGTGCCGTCAACCATTGAGATGAGGTTTCCTTTTCCGTCTATCTCAAAGATATTATCAAGGCCGAGGTCGACATATCCCGATCCGTCATCGTAATACATCGCAAGGTCCACGGTATTTACGAGCTGCCACTGATCGTCCCTGATGGGGATGTAATATGTTCCGTCCTCTTCCTTCCAGGAAAGAACGGATGCATCGAAATAATTGTCCGCAATGTAATCGGCGGCATCCCTGTCGCTCATTGATCTTCCGGAGAGCATTCCCGAGAAGCTCGAGATGAGGTTCATCATATCGTTTACATCAAGCGATGAAAGGGAACCGTATGAGCTCTGTGCCGATCCTCCGGAAAGAAGGGAGGTGATATCCGTACCGGATGAAGTCGCAACCGCCTGGCCGGAAGCTTCAAGGCCGGCAAACTCCCTTATGCAGTCTGTGTACTCGTCATCAAGTCCGATCTTCTCATAGGTGCTTACGGCCTTGTCGACCTTGGCGGACTTGCTGTTGTACGGGAAGTAAATGGATATTCCGTACGCATTGGTCATATTGCCTGAGGTACGGTTGTACTTGACCGCGGAAAGGAGAACCTCGGCAAGCGCATTACCCTCGTCGGTTCCCACGCGGCGTGCAAAGTTGACCATATCGATCTGGTCGATGTGTGAGCTTGTCGCAAATTCCCTCGAACCTGTACGTGCATCGGATACGAAAGCGTAATCTCCGCTTGTGATAAGCCCCTGGGTATCGGAGCAGAAAGCCCTGAACTCATCTCCGACGGTTTCCTGAAGCTCCGAAAGATCGACGAGTGAAAGCGTGGTCTTCTGTCCCGCACACTGTCTTGCACAGGTATCGACGAAATCATCGATGATCTGCTTTCCGATATCGAGTGTGGACATAGAAGTGTCCTTGGAAAGAGCGGTGAGCCAGTCTGTGTAGTACCAGCCTATGCCGGGTTCCGTCTCTTCGCTTCCGATAAGGTAATCGGCATACTGAGCGGCCATAAGGTCAGTCTCAAGACTTCCCATAAGGCATGCATCGAAGCCGATGAAGTCATATTTGATGCCCGAATTCTTAAGTGCCGAGCTTATCTCCGCAAGATCCATGGATCCCGAATTCGGATTCTTTTCGTCATATCCGTATCCCGAAACGGAACCGCCGCCGTGATCCCAGAAGATCAGGATGTTCCTGTTTGCGGGGTAATTCTCGTGGGCATATTCTATGAAGCTCTCCAGAGTCTTCGGATCGGTCATTGCCGCAGAGCCCATGTTGCTCTCGAGGCATTCAAGCTTTCCGCCGCCGACAACCCTGTATATCTGGTTATTGGTCGAGGATACGATGCTGTTCTTCCACTTCTTGCATCCGCCGGTATAGACGATGACATTTACATTGTCGGAAAGAGTGGCACCGGCCATCTCCATAAGATCGTTCGTTGCCATACCGCCCTTTGATTCCAGGTCGGTTCCGCACATATAGACCATTACGGTAACGACATCCTTACCGTTTCCGAGTATCTGGGTGTATTTATCCCTTGCCTCGGGTGAAACCTCACGGTTCAATACACCTGTGTTCTTATCGGACCCCCAGGGGGACGATGTCGAAGAGACACCTGAAACGTATGACGAAGAGCCTCCTCCGAGAAGCGATGTCATATCGGATATGATATTGGAGCTTCCGCCGCCTTCCGACGATCCGCCAAGGATGGACGAAAGTCCCTTTCCTCCGATGATGAAGATGATCACTATGATTATGAAAATGAGTCTTGCTCCGCCACCGCCTATGCGGGTTCCGCCGCCGGGATAGGGATAACCCTGCTGCTGTCCCGATGATGAATGATGGGGCTGTGAACCTGTATTTACGCCGTTTCCGGATGAAGATCTTCTTCCTCCTCCGAAATTACCGCTTCCCACGGGACCTGTTCCGAGTCCCGAGCCTCTCCTTTGTACTCCTTTACCGCCGCCGGTAACATTTGTCTGTCTTCCTCTGGGTGCAGGCATTTTACTCTCCCCCTTTAAATATCTTCTATCTCTTCAAACACCGTTTCGTTAAGAACGGCATTACGTACTTCATCCTGAGTCTGCTCAACAACATCCTCGTATCCCGTCAACGCGGCAAAGGATGAAAACTGTGCCGCCCTTGCGGCCCTCGTCATCCTCGGATGCTTCAGCGGGTCCGGCTCATGGAATGGCATATTTATGATATCGCTGTAATCATCCTTCATGCCCTGTGTCCTCCGACCTGTCCGTTACGCTCCGCGGTCATTGCGCCATCCTCGAGATTCATGCCCTTAAGTATAGCATTTTTTCCGTATTTTTGCTGAATATTAAGAACCGCCTCCTGAAGTCTTCTGTCCTTGTCCTCACCCTTCTCGGTATCGGCCCTGAGCTTTTCCTCCGCCTCGTAATCGGTGAAAAGATCGAGCTGGACGTACTCATTCTCCTTCCGGTTAAGTGCAAGACCTTCCTCCTCGGGAAGCGTGTGGTTTGCGACCACATTGACCCTTCTGATCAGCAGATTGTAATTGATGATCTCATCATAAAGCTGCGCCGCCGAAGCAACCAGGGTCCTCGTGGATGAAGTGTAATGACCCAGGTTCATGCTTCCGCCCGCGGGTGCGGGAACAAGTCTTCCGTAATAGTCCTTTACTATCTCGCCGTCGTATTCCTTCATCCTTTCGGCATCCGCAAAATTGTCTATATCGTACCCGACGTAAAGAACAAGCTGGTCCGTGACAACCCCTCTGGCGACAAGGTCAAGCGAGAGCTGCTCCGTCATCTCCTTTACGATCAGCTTGCCCTTCTCCGCGGTGTAGGGGCATTTAAGGACCTGTCCCGTGGAGACCGATGTGCTCTTCGGAACATAAGCTTTTATGTCCGATATCTCACAGGGCTCATATCCCCAAGCATGGTCTATTATGAGCTCCGCATTTACTCCGAACAGCTTGTAAAGAAGGTCCTCATTGAAATGCCTTCCTTTTGCTCCGACGGAGCATCTTGCGACATCGCCGAGGGTGTGCATTCCGTTCTTTTCAAGCTTCCTTGCCGTGCCTCTTCCTATTCTCCAGAAGTCTGTGAGCGGCTTATGATCCCAGAGGATCTCCCTGAATTTCTTTTCGTCGAGCTCCGCAACACGCACACCGTCCTTATCCGCGGGCATATGCTTGGCGACAATGTCCATCGCAACCTTGCACAGGAACATGTTGGTGCCTATACCCGCCGTTGCGGTAATGCCCGTCTCGAAAAGGACTTCCCTGACCATCTTCATCGCAAGGTCATGAGCGCTCATCCTGTATGTCTTAAGGTAATGCGTGACATCCATGAAAACCTCGTCGATGGAATAGACATGCATATCCTCGGGCGCGACGTATCTCAGATAGATGCCCACTATCTTCGAGCTGTACTCCATGTAATAGCGCATTCTCGGGACAGCTGCGATATAGTCGAGCTCAAGTGAAGGATCCGCTTTAAGATCGGGATCGTGGGTCGACTTTCCGGAAAATTCCCTTCCGCCGTTCGCCCTCTTCCTTGCACTGTTGACTTCCCTGACTCTCTGGACAACCTCAAAAAGCCTCGCCCTTCCGGAGATTCCGTAGGATTTGAGTGAGGGAGAGACCGCAAGACAGATAGTCTTTTCCGTACGCGATACATCCGCAACGACAAGATTGGTCTTAAGGGGATCGAGACCTCTTTCGACGCATTCGACGGATGCATAGAATGACTTAAGATCTATCGCGATGAAGGTCCTTCTGTCTTCACCGGCATCGGAATAGACAGGTCTTTCTTTTCCGGGCTGTATGCTGTTTGTGATATAGGAATCCGGCATATAAAGAATTTTAACATAAAAGGTCCGGGGCCAATCCCCGAACCTTTTCTTAAGATTGCATATTTTATCTGATCTCGAAGGGATTATCCCTGCCTTCATCCATCTCGAGGATGCCCTCCACGCAGTGCTCGACCATCTCCCTTACGGCAACGTCCGTGTAGAATGCCATATGCGATGTGAGCAGGACATTCGGATAGGACTTGAGGATCGCCATATCGTGGTTGTCCAGTATGTCACCCTTTCTGTCGAGGTAGTAAAGGCCGGCTTCGTGCTCTATCGTATCGAGTCCCGCGAAACCGATCTTGCCGGATTCTATCGCATCTATCATCGCGGCGGTATCTATCAGCATGCCCCTTGCACAGTTGATTATCATCACTCCGTCCTTCATCATATCCAGCTGGGCTTTTCCTATCATATGATGATTGGACTCAAGTCCCGGAACGTGGAGCGAGATGATGTCACAGCTTTTGTAAATGGTCTCAAGGTCCGTATACTGAGCATATTTTGCTGCCGCTTCGTTTTCCTTTATGTCATAGCAGAGCATCCTGCATCCGAAGCCGGAGAGATGCTCGATGACCTTGGTTCCGATCCTGCCGGTTCCTATAATACCCACGGTGCAGTCCTGGATGTGTCTTCCGAGTTTTCCTTTCAGGGAATAATCCTGAATATTGCCCCTGTCGATGATGGGCATGATCCTGCGAAGTCCCATCAGCATCATCATGATCGAATAATCCGCAACTCCGGTGGGGTCATAGGAGATCGATGCGGTGCGGATGCCGATCTTGTGAGCATAGGCATTGTCGATGTGGTCGTATCCGATGGTACGGGTCGATATGTATCTGATGCCAAGGCTCTTAAACTTATCAAGGAGCGCGGGATCCATGACGTTGGTCAGGATGCTCAGGGCATCGTACCCTTCCGCAAGATGTGCATTTTCAAGAGAAGGATATTCGGAGGTAAATCCGTATTCTATTCCCTTCTTCTTACAAATGTCTTCGAAAAATCCCTGCTCGTCATAAGGTCTGAGGGAATACGCAAAAATCTTCATAGCTTTATTCCTTTTCCATGAAATAGATCCTGGAGGCGAAATCGGGGAAGTGACGGACCTCTTCGTTAAAGCCCGTGCCGCCGAAGGCCTGCTTTAAATGGACTCCCGAATACATGAGCGTATCGCCCGATGCTTTCAGATCTTCATTCTCGGTATCCATCTTAACGAATTTTGCGACTATGTCAACAAGCAGGCCGTCCTGCTTTAAGTGGACGGGAGAGACTGTGTTGACCAGATCTCCAAATTCCCTTACATCTATCTTGAGAGACCTGTTGTAGAAATGATATATCTCATCCTCTTTGAGTCCGCGTGCATAGTAGGTATGGAACTGCGTGTTTGGAACGACAAGTTTCTGCATGAGGAATCCGACCGCTTTTTCTCCGTCTTCCGAAACTGTAGTCCACTCGGTGAGATTACCTGCGTATGCGGGATCTGCGGACACGCCGTTGACGGGAAGGCTTCCGGCGTTTCTTCCGCGGAAGAATTCACCGAACTGGAGAACCTTTCTCCACTTTTTATACAGTTCGATCTGTGCTTTGATTGCGGCAAGGTCTTCTTTTTTCATATCACAGAGATTGCACTCGTAGCCGAACACGCCGAATGCCGCCACGTTGAATCTTGTCTCTAGGGAAGTCTCGCGAAGGGTCTGATGGTTGGGGCTTGCCGAAACATGTGCGGATACGCAGCTCATCGGATAGCCGTAGCTGTAGCCTGTCTGTATCGCCGCCCTGCAAACGGGATCCGTATCATCGCTTGCCCAGATCTGGGGGAAGAAGCTTAAGATCCCGAGATCGAATCTGTTTCCTCCTGATGCGCATCCTTCGAAAAGAATATGGGGGAACTTTTCGGTCAGTTTCTTCATGACCGAATAAAAGCCGCAGATATAGCGATGGAAAACCTCACCCTGTCTGTCCGCGGGAAGTGAGGGAGCATAGACATCGGTGAAGGTCCTGTTCATATCCCACTTTACATACGATATGTCTGCGGACGAAAAGACTTCGCTCATCTTAGTAACGATAAAATCGCACACTTCAGGATTGCACAGGTCGAGTATGCGCTGCGTTCTTCCTTCCGAGTGATCCCTTCCGGGTATCGATACCGCCCAGTCAGGATGCTCTTCGTAAAGATTTGACCTGACGGATACCATCTCAGGTTCGACCCAGATACCGGAGCCCATGCCGAGCGATGTGATCCTGTCAGACAGACTTTTAAGTCCGCCGGGCAGTTTTTTTCTGTTCACATCCCAGTCGCCAAGACTGGAGTGATCATCATCCCTTTCGCCGAACCATCCGTCGTCCATGACAAGAAGCTCAATACCGACTTCCTTACCGGCTTTTGCAAGCTTTACGAGTTTGCTTTCGTTTATGTCGAAATATGCAGCCTCCCAGCTGTTGAGAAGTACGGGACGCTCTTTCTTTTTCCACTGTCCTCTTACGATATGTTCCCTTACAAAGCGGTGCATGTGACGGCTCATACCGTTAAAGCCTTCGGCTGAAAATGTCATTACCGCTTCCGGTGCATCGAGGCTTTCGCCGGGTGCGAGTTTATATTCGAAACCTTCGGGATTGATACCGGACAAAAATCTCGTCTTGCCGAAAGGACTGACCTCTGCGGACTCGCAGTGATTTCCGCTGTAGATCAGGTTGAATGCGTATACGTCTCCGTGATCTTCATCCGTATCAGCCGGATGAAGCATCGTGAAGGGATTTGCCCTGTGTGAGGACTCGCCGCTCCTTGAAGAGTAGACATGCTTTCCGCGGATAAGGGGAACCGAGGACTTCTGCATCTCCCTTGCCCACGCTCCTCCAAAGCCCGTGAAGACATATCCGGGCATATCGAGGTCAAGCTGATTGCTCATCAGTTTTCTGACAATAATGTCAGATTCTGTGTCATTATAAAGTTTTGTCATCCTGCACAGACAGTCACAGTCCGGATACAGATAATAGTGAAGCTCAAGCCTCGTTCCCTTTACCTTCTCGCGCATTGTGATGCACAGATGTTCACACTTTCCGCTCTCATCGTATGATACGGGAAGTGTATCGCTTTCCGGCTGCACTTCGTCTGTCAGATATTTTTCATAAACGAAATCGTTGGTGGATGATCCGTCCGGATACGTGATCTCGACAAAGAGGTCCCTGAGATCTCCTTTTCCGGCACTGCTCATTTCGAGTCTCATATCCTCGAGGGAATAGCCCCAGTGATCGTTGTCATATACGCATGTATTGCCGGGAGCGTAGGCATGCTTTTCGATTAGTGCATCAAGCGCGCCTTCCCCTTCAGAGATACGGATATGCCTGCCGTAATAAAGATGCTCCAATTGTCCTGTGGGAAGAACATGAAAAGCATATGTGGTATTCGGTGTATCAAGGACCCATGCATTATCGTATATGTGACGAATCATGATATCTCCTTATCTGCACATTTCGCGTTAACGATCCGTGTTCACATCAGTCTTTCGATGCAATCTGCTTCATATTCATCGCAAGTTCCACAACTTTATAAGCACCGTCATAGATGCCTGTCTTTTTATTCTCACATATGGTGTCGCACATTTCATCGAGAAGGGATGTGTTCATAAACATATCGAGCATCTGAAGGGTGTGGGGGATATCCCTGCACTCCAGGCTGCCGTCACCTATCTCCGCGGAATGTATCGCACCCCACATCTCATGCTTTCCAACTCTTCTTATGAAAAGCTTGGGCACCGGATAGAATGCAAGCTCCGAAGGCTTTGTTACAAGCACGTCACATCCTCTCATGAGAAGGTTTGTGCAATAAACCGCTTCGAAGATGTTCTTATGCCAGAATCCGTGGATGCCGACAATATCCCTGTCCGGATCGAGTGCGGATGCGGCAAACTTTTCGGTATCGGCCCAGTTATCCATATGCTCTTTGGAAAGCTCTGCCATGCCGGGTATCTCTGCCTTGAGTTCATCCCAGACATTCCTGTAGTCACCGACATTTACAAAGAGAGCTGCTTTTCCCGATCTGATGAAAGGAAGCAGGTATTCTATCATTGCAGCGAATATCTCCTTCTGAGCTCCGGCTCCTCCTATGGTAAGGAGAAAACGCATGGGCTTTCCGGAGGCTTTTCTCGCCTTTCTTGCTTCGCAGTCGGCTTCGATACCCGCCACAAGTTCGTGATCTATATAGTGACCGGTGTAAACAAGGGATTCTTCGGGCATGGGCTTACACACCTTCTCCTTGTTCATTCCGTTAAGTATCCTGTATCCCATATATGCATCGCGGCACTGGACGGCATGGACTGCACCCTCCGCAAAATGAAGTGCCATGGGCCAGTTATCGGGGATCGCATTGACCACATATTTCATTCCCGCATGAAGCGCAGCCTGAGCCGGCCATACATGGGTTCCGACAACGGGAATATCCTTCGGCACATTCTTATAAACAGGTGCCATAAGCTCGGCATTCTTCTGGTCCGATGCGTTATATGAAAGCGCCCTGAAGCCTTCGTAATTCACCGGTTCCCATACAAGCTTATTGAATATGGGATTCTTCGAAAGTCTCGAACCGAGTGAATAGAGATCGTTCTGTGCACCGATAACCTTGGTGCAGGTTGTCTCGCCGTACGAATTAAGATCCATCCAGTACGGAACATAACCCATCGAATGCGCGGCGGAGGCGATCGCCATGGAAATCCTGTAATGACCGAAGCCCATACGGATATTTCCGACGATCAGTCCCTTTTCTTCATCCCATTCAAGCGCATCGGCATTCCGCGAAGGATCGTAGTGAGCGTTCTTCGAAAGATCGCCCACCAGTACGTTCTTAACTCCCAGGCTTTCACCTATATAAGGATTCTCCTCGATCCTTACCGGATAATCCGCACCGCTGTCATCACCGAATTTCTTCGCATACTTCTTCTTGGACTTCACGGCCTTCTTATAGTCGCGTGAAGATATTTCATTACCAAATATCACTTTTGATCTGTCAGTCATAACGGTTTCCTCACATCAGCCCCATGGGTTCCGGCTGCAGCTGCTTTCTTTTTTTCCAGATCCCCGGAGATTTCCGCCAGCTTCGCGTCGGTAAGAATGTACTTCTTCCAGAAGACGAAGAGTGCGATGAAGAGACCTGCGATGGGAATGACCGCCATGGTCATGCGCAGTCCGAACTTTGCCGATGACGCAACACCGAGAGAATAATCGATCTTCTCGGAAGTATCCGCCGTGCCGCCCTGAAGATTGTTGATCTGAAGGCAGATGGAAGCCGCAAATGCCGCAATGCCGCTCGCAAGCTTGACCACGAAGGTCTGCATGGAGAAAATGACACTCTCGTCACGTCTGCCGTTCTTCATTTCACCGTAATCTACGGTGTTGGCAAGAAATACCGTGGTTATTACCTGGAGAACTCCGTTAGCGGCAAAGATGAAGAAACCGGGAATAAACAGTATAAATACCGTGCCCATTTTGGTGAATGCGATAATGAACAGGGCAGCATATCCGGTCACCGCGCTTGCTATGCACAGATAGAAGATCCTGATGTTGGTCATGAATTTTCTCAGGAGCGGATAAGCGATCATCATCGAAAGTATCTGGACCGCACCGCCGAACATATTGAAATATGTATAGCTGTCGCCCCAGCCGATACCGCCGAAATCGTACTTGAAGAAATAAATGACCAGATTGGATGTGATATAGATCGAGGTGTTGATGAGAACGATGGCAATGACAACGGTCATGGCCTGGTCGTTGGTCACAAGAGCCCTGAACATTTCGCCCACAGATGCGGACTTCATATCAACAAGGCTTTCTTCCTTGATCTTCAGGCATGTGACTGTGATGAATACCACGAAGCATACCGCAATGATAAGTGCAAACCATTTAAAGCCCAGGATCTCACGTGCCGCATTGCTTAGCCCCGTTCCCTCATAAAGGGATGCGATCCTCTGGACGATCATAACGGTGAAGATCGTTACAAGCGCGCTTCCGACTCCGGCACAGCTTCTTGCCAGAGTGGTAAGTCCTTCACGCTCCTTGCCGCCCTTTGTAAATGCGGGGATCATCGACCAGTAAGGAATATCCATCATGGTATAGGTGACACCCCAGAGGATATAGGTAATTGCCGCATATGCCACCAGTCCGCTCGGGGACAGGTCAGGAGGACATGCGAACATTACAAAAAGCACTACGGCATTCGTCACTGTACCGATAAAGAGCCAGGGACGGAATCTTCCCCATCTTGTGTGAGTCTTCGCAACAACTATTCCCATGATGGGATCGTTGAAAGCGTCGAACACTCTGGCCGCAAGAAGGATTATACCCATTGCGACCGAATTGACTTTCAAAAGATCCTGGAAGTAATAAAGTACATAGCTTGCGGAAAGCATATAGACCATATCCTTGCCAACGGCACCTATGCCGTAAGCTGCCTTATCGGCTCCGCTCAGTCTCTTTTTATCCATATATTCACCGTATCCTTTCATAAACATGACAGTGCTTCACGGCCGGAACGCCTGCTGCGGATCGCAGCCTACATCTGGGCACTTCTGTTAACGGTTACATTGAAGGGGATGACAACTTCTCCGGCCTGCATGCTGACTATGTGCAGGGAAGCCTGACCTGCTTCGCCTACCGTGCGGAGATATGTACCTCCCATGCCTCCCTTAAGGGAGACTGCGGAAGGTCCGATGATCCTGACGGGACCTTCTGTCTTTAAAAGAACCGGTTCGTTGAAATAAGGAAGGAGGTTTCCGTTCTGGTCCAGCGCCCTGATCCTTACCGCGGTAGCATCATAGGTTTCCTTTTCCTCAAGCTCGGAAGTGAAGCACTCTGCGGCTATTGTCACGGATCTGACGGCTTCCTTCAGAACACTCTTTACAAGCTTTCCGCCTATGTATGCGTCGAATCTGTAGACCACGGCATCTCCGCCCCAGTTGCCTACATATTTTCCGTAGAGCGAATATGCATCATCCATCGTCATGCGGTATACGGTAAGACACTTTGCCGCGACGGCCTTTGCCTTGGCACCCAGGTTATCCATTCCGTACAGGGCGTACTGGTTGAGCAGGAACTTAACATCCTCGGCCTGTGCGGGAATGAAATCCTCGCCCTTTCTTATCGCATCGCCCACATAATCATCTATGAGTATCGGACCGTGGGGAAGATTACGGTAAGGCGAATCCGAAGGGAAGTACTCCTTTATCAGGATATCGTTCCTGTACATCTTCACGCTCTCTGCGTTTGTGTAGATCCACGACTCTCCTATCCTGCCTTCGGGATGCTCTCCGATATCCATCGTGGAGGAAATCTCAAGGATGGGTCTTGCGGGACTCTGTGCGGCATATACGTATGCGGCAAGTTTGGAATTCCTAAACATATCCGTTACGCCGTGATAGCATATACGGTCACCGCTTCCGAAATCCTTATGGGTGTTGTAATCGAACATGCACCAGCCGAAGCTTCCCGCGATGTCCTGATTACCCGCCACATCGTTAATGATCTTCGCATGTCTGAGGGAATGCTCGGTCCTGTGCCACTCATCGTCAAAGCTCTTGGTGGGATATATATGTCCGCAGTATTCGGTTACGAGATAAGGCTTGTCGGGATCAGAAGTAACGCTCTTCTTCGACTGGCATCCGTCGGTCTTGCCGCCGGTGTGGGAGAAATCATTGAAGGTATATACATCCTCGAGGAGCTCACTCTTTTTCAGGAATCTGACTCCGCCGGTCTGTCTTGAGGGATCAAGGTTTCTTGCACACTCGTTTGTTCTCAGATAGAAATCATGATCGTCCTGTGATTCGTTGATCCTCACACCCCAGAGTATGATCGAAGGATGATTGCGGTACTGAAGCACCATATCCCTTACATTCGCAACAGCCTGCTCCTTCCAGTCCTCTCCTCCGATGTGCTGCCAGCCGGGTATCTCGGTAAAAACAAGGAGTCCGAGCTTGTCACACTGGGATATGAAAGCCTGGGACTGGGGATAGTGCGATGTTCTTACGGCATTTACTCCGAGCTCCTCCTTGAGCACTCTGGCATCTTCCTTCTGAAGGGAATCGGGCATCGCATATCCGACATAAGGATAGCTCTGATGACGGTTGAGTCCCCTGATCAGATACTTTTCACCGTTTAAATAAAATCCGTCGGTCTTCCACTCAGCGGTCCTTACACCTATCACGATCGTCTGCTCGTCAAGAGTCTTCTTGGATTTCTTATCGACGATCTCCGTTCTCAGATCATAGAGAACCGGGCTTTCGGGATACCAGAGCTTAACATCCCCGGGATCGAACTCCATCGAAAGAGCGAAGCATTTTTCCTCGGGTTCGTATTCTCCGATGAGTCTTCCTTTTCCGTCCTCACCGTGTTCACTGATGAACTGCTTTACGAGGACAGGCGTACCGGGATCACCGTCTACGAATGCGCTGGAATGGAGCCTCAAGCCCGCATCATCCTTAACGGTGTATGTGAAGAGCTGTTCCATATGGATGCCGTCGTAGACATCGATATAAACATTTCTGTATATTCCTCCGTATGTCATGTAATCGATGACATGTCCGAAGGGAGGCTGGTCGAGATCCTCATGGCTGTCGAGCTTTACGGAAATGAGATTTTCCTGTCCGTATTTAAGAAGCGATGAGATATCGATGGTGTATGCTGTATAGCCGCAGTGATGACGTCCCGCACGGTCGCCGTTGATATAGACATCGGCATAATGTGCCGCACCGTCGAATGTGAGCTTGATGCACTTTCCTTCCCAGTCTGCGGGAACATCGATATGCTTTCTGTAAAGGACGAGCTTCTGATATTCGGACTCGTCGAAATAATTGAATGCGGTCTCTTTTACCGTATGAGGAATGCGGACGGTTTCAAATGCGCTGTCGTCATATTCCGGAAACAGCATCCTGTCCTCATAATCAGCCGTGTACTTCCAATCCTCGTTTAAGAAAAACTTTTGTCTCATATCCCCCTCCGTTACTTTACGACAATACCGTCAACCATGATGTTGACTACAGATTCGAGAGCATCGGCATACGAAATGCCCTCTTTCAGGAGCACGTCCTTGGCAAAGAACTTCTCAAGCGCCGCCTCAAAGACCGTTTTGAACAGCCCTATATTGACCGGTTTGAGAACGCCCTCCTTCATTCCCTGTTCCATTATGGCAATGGTCAGTTCCCATCCCGTTTCGAGCCTCTCCTCAACCTTGGCGTATATCTCGGGATACTTTTCCCTGAGAATATAGAGCTGGCCGAGATCCACATCACGGTATCCGTCGGGAAGTACTCCCAGGATCCTGCGGAGCTTCTCTACCGTGTCGGCCTCCGTATCTTCCATTACCTTTCTTTCACTTTCCTTGATGGAATCAAATGCATGATCGACCATCGCCATAAAAAGCGTCTGCTTTTCGCGGTATACGGTATAGATGGTCTTCTTGCTCATTCCGAGATGCTTTGCCAGATCGTCCATGGTGAACTTTATGCCCTTATCGGCATATACCTTTACCGTACCCTCCAGTATCGTCAGTTTAAGTTTTTCGGTGTCCTGCATATATGAGTCCGCCTTTCGATTGAAAAAAGAACCGTTGATGACTGCCATAGAAAAGAAATACTTGTGGAAACGATTTTTGGTTTCCACGTTTCCATTATAAAATAAGGCTTCCGAAGGCACAAGGAACTGAATCGCCAAAAATAGTTTCCGTTCTTTGTGCAAATAGGCGCATAAAAAGCGCAAAATAATACTCTGTACTTTGCTTAAAGCTCAGTACAGAGTATTTATTGTTTCAGTTATTCAGATCAAAGGATCCGCGTCATAACCATAGAGCATACGTCGCCACACCGGAAACGTTCGCATATGCGCTATCCCAGTCAAGACCGTTAAGGCCGACTACCATACCCTGAATGTTAACGTTGGATGATGAGCACCATCCTCCGGGGTTGGAGCCTGAATAAGTAGCTGCGATGCCGGGATTTCTGGTGACACACTGCCAGAAGTATACGCTGTCACCATTGGTGTAGTTTGATCCGGGCTTCTTGAATCTGATGTTGGTGATCTGAGCATTAACGGTATCACCGTCAAGTCTTGCACAGCCTTCAACAGATGCGCTGAGGTTTCCGCCAAGGAGATAGGTATTTCCTACCTGACCGACCTTAGCCCCGTTGACATAGAGATCAACGACACCGGTCTGGTTATCGAGGACGATCATCATTCTGGTGGGAACTCCGAGCTGGGCGGTTCCGAACCACTGATAGTTCTGTCCGCCGGGGCCGTTATGGATAACGTTCTCACAGAGATATGTAGCCTTTCCGGTATAAGGAGCTCTTGCAAATGCATCATACTGGATACCGAAGCTTACTGCTGCGCCGGTTGCGCCGCTCTGGAGAAGGATCTTCGCATGGTAACCTGTTCCGGTTCCGGAAAGATTGATGGTAGCTTCTACTGCGGAGTATCTTGAACCGAAGCTTGAAATGGTAGCGCCTGCTGCGGGAGCGGGTGCGGGAACAGCGCCTGCTGCGCCTCCGGTAGCTGCGAGTTCAGCTGCCGCTGAAGGGAATCTGCCCTCAGCCTTTCCGCATAGGTCATAGTGCATCTTGAGCATTGCGGGATCGGTTCCCATTACTGCCGCTACATCGGGATATCTTGCTGCATAATAGGCTGCGTCGAATCCTGCTGAGCTTGTGGAAGCAGCCGCTCCGGTAGCGCCGGGAGCATAGGGAAGTCTTCCCTCAGCTTTTCCGCAGAGCGAATAGTGCAGATAAAGCCAGTTGGGATCCGTGCCGAATACAGCAACTACGTCAGCGTTATTGGCTGCATAGTACTCTGCATCGAACATCTGGCCGTCAGCCATTTTCTTGGGAGCAGCTTCAACCTTGAGAACGCCTACGCAGAGGACGATTGCAAGGAACGATGCCGCTGAGATCAGTGTTTTTTTCAGATTCATTATTCTTCCTCCTTTCAGAACAAATAATCTGAGTAAGTGCATACATTATATCAAACAGCCGGGGATTTTACAAAATTTTAATAAACTCGGAGGTGAACGAGGGGACGGTTCTTACGTTCACCTGGGTCTTGTGAACGGAAGAACCGTCCCCTCGTTCACCCTGTTTCACTCTTTCATGATCTGTATGTCCCCGAGAAGCCCAAGCGTAAGAGTGATGAGGTTCTGTTCTTCTTTTTCGACGAGGCTTTCGGGAGTGTATCGGTAAGTGAAAGCGGGAACACGTCCGTTTGCCGAAAAGCTGAGGTGCTTCTTGTGCTTGGCGAGGATCTCCGGAATGACTGAAGGATTTACCTTCGCATCCGCCTTGAAGGAGAATGTGACTTCGCCCTTTCCTCCTTTGATCTCGGTAAGATAAACATTGTGCCCAAGCCTTCGCATATAAGCGACTTTGAGAAGGTTCTCAGCGGAAAGAGGAAGTTTTCCGAACCTGTCGAGGAGCTCATCCCTCATATCTCCCATATCGTTTTCATTTTCAATGGATGCGATGCGCTTATACATATCGAGCTTCTGCTCTTCGTTAAAGATATATTCCCTGGGGATGAACGCATCGATGTCGAGATTAACGACGGTGGTGAACTCTTCCGGCATATCATCGCCCTTGAGCCTTCCGACCGCTTCTCCGAGCATCTTGCAATACAGGTCGTATCCTACGGCTTCCATATGTCCGTGCTGGGTCTTTCCGAGAAGGTTTCCCGCACCTCTTATCTCAAGATCCCTGAGTGCGATCCTGTATCCGCTTCCGAGGTCGGTAAATTCACGCACGGCACCGAGTCTCTTTTCGGCAACCTCTGAAAGGATCTTGTTCTTGCGGTACATAAGGAATGCAAATGCAACCCTGGACGATCTTCCGACACGGCCCCTCAGCTGATAGAGCTGGGACAGTCCGAACCTGTCCGCATCGTATATGATCAGGGTATTGACATTGGGTATATCCATTCCGGTCTCGATGATGGTCGTGCTGACAAGGATGTCGATATCGCCGTTAACGAAATCGTACATGACATCCTCAAGCTCCTTCTCCTTCATCTGACCGTGTGCATATTCGATACGTGCACCGGGAAGTGCCTGACGCAGCATCTCTGTATGCTCGGGGATCGTCCTTACATTGTTGTACAGATAATAGACCTGTCCTCCGCGGGCAAGTTCCCTGCTCATCGCTTCCCTTACGATCTCATCATTGTATTCGCATACGAAGGTCTGTATGGGCTGTCTGTCCGTGGGAGGCTCTTCGAGAAGGCTCATATCCCTGATCCCTGCAAGGCTCATCTCGAGAGTTCTGGGAATGGGAGTTGCGGACAGCGTAAGAACATCGACATTCTCACGGAGCTTCTTTATCTTCTCTTTATGAGTTACTCCGAAGCGCTGCTCCTCATCGATTATCAGAAGTCCCAGATCCTTGAATCCCACATCGTCCGACAAAAGCCTGTGAGTTCCTATGACGATATCAACAAGCCCCTTACGGAGTTCATCTATGGTCTTCTTTATTTCCTTCGTTGTCCTGAACCTGGACAAAAGGCCGATCGATACCGGGAAATCCTTCATCCTCTGCGTGAATGTCGCAAAGTGCTGCTGCGCCAGAATAGTCGTCGGAACAAGGCATGCGACCTGTTTTCCTTCCTGCACCGCTTTGAACGCGGCACGTATCGCAATCTCCGTTTTACCGAAACCGACATCGCCGCAGATGAGTCTGTCCATTACCTTGCCGCTTTCCATGTCGGCCTTGGTATCCCTTATCGCGGAAAGCTGGTCCTCGGTCTCCTCAAAGGGGAAGGTCTCCTCGAACTCTCTCTGCCATATGGTATCGGGACCGTAGACAAATCCGGGTACGGACTGTCTCTTCGCATACAGTTCGACAAGATCCCTTGCAATCCCTTCCGCCGAAGCTCTTGCTTTTGACTTGGTCCTTTCCCATTCCTTGGTACCGAGCCTGTTTATCTTCGGCTTCTTATCAATGTCCGCGGAGGCGTACTTCTGGACCATATCCAGTTCGGTAGCAAGCACGTAAAGGACACCGCCGCCGGCATATTCGAGCTTGATGTAATCCTTGACCGAATCACCCGATGCGATCTTCTCGATGCTCTTGTAAACACCGAGTCCGTAGGTTTCATGCACGACGTAATCACCGGGATGAAGATCTTCGAGAACGGAGATCCTTGTTCCGGTAAAGGTAGATGCTTTTTTCTTTTTCTTCTTTTTGATGCGGCCGCCGAAGATATCATTCTCGGCAATGACGACCAGCTTGAGCATGGGATACTCGAAGCCTCTTTCGATGTATCCGTGCATTATCGTCACGGTTCCGTCTTCAAGGAGTTCGCCGAGGTCCTCCCTGTACGAACATGCGATGCCGTCCTTTTCAAGCTCGCTCTGCATACGCGCAGCCCTGGTCCTTGACTGCGAGAAAATGACCGTCTTGTATCCCCTCTTTTTAAAAGAAAGAAGATCCTTTTCGAGAAGTTCGGAATTGCCGTTGTATGACTGGACATTCCTTCCGCCGATGTCATATCTGTATCTCGGCGAAAAATCATCCCTTGCGGAATCAAATACGGACAGCCCGATAAAACCGGCGCTTTCCATGCCGGCGATCACGGAATCCGCACTGCAGAGAACATCAGCCTGCCCGGGAAGCGCATATCCCTTTTCGAGACGGAGCGTCTGGCTCTCCCTGAACTCCGCTTCCACGGCCCTGCCCTGTCCGATGCATCTTACGGGCTCGTCGGCAAAGTATCTTACGCCTGCGCCGAACAGGCTCTTTATCCACTCCGGAAAGGAAAGAGTCTCACCCGGATAGAAGTATTCAAGATAGCTTTCGAGATTGAGTTTTCTACCGATCTCGACGAGATCTTCCTTTAAGGTCTCCGCGCTCCTTGTTATCCTAGCGGCTTCCTCGGTCCGATACGCCTTACGGAGCTTTTCGGACTGTTTTTCCGCATCCGCAAGTATCCTCTTAAGTCCCGCATGCATTCTGTCTTCATCGATCAGCATCTCGGATGCGGGATAGATGCTCACACTCTGCAATGGTGAGATGGATCTCTGGGAATACGGATCGTATATCCTGATGGATTCGATGTCATCGCCCCAGGTCTCGATACGGTAGGGATTGTCCTCCGTAAGATCGAATATGTCGATAATGTCTCCGCGTATCGCAAACTGGCCCGGAGTCTCGGCACCCGCGCTTCTTTCATATCCCAGGAAGGTAAGCCTTGATGCGATCTCGGCCGTATCCACGTTTCCGCCTTCCTTTAAGTTTATGACAGCACTGTCGTTATTTACGGGAATCTGCTTTGTCATCAGTGCCGCAAAGGTTGTGACTATGGTAAGGGATTCCTTTTCGAGAAGCGCCCTGTAGGCACGGACACGGTCCCTTATAAGGTCGTTACTGTTTATGTCCGACTGGAAGAATATCAGATCCTTTGCGGGGAAAAGAAACGTATTCTCATCATAAAGTCTGAACTCATCCGCGATGGCCCTGGCTCTCAGATCGTCGTACGTCAAAATGATCCGGCATTTCACATCAGGTGATATGCCGGCTATCATGTGAAGCTTCTGGGAATCACCGCAACCCGTTACGGACACGATCCCCTCGGGAAGCCTGGTGCTTCCGCCCTTCACTATCGTTCTTATATTGTCGATGTCGGCCAGATCCTTGAGCGGATCCAGCAATGCAGGGTTATGCTTCATCTTTCCTCGTGTTGAACTTGTTCATTGCGCTTTCGGGGCCTTCGGTCACAATGCACTCGACCGCATCCGCAGCCTTCACAAATGCTTCCTTCATTATCTTCGCATCTTCGGAACCGAAATGACCGAGAACGTGATCGACCATATCGTCTCCGGGGCCTCCGACACCGACCCTGACTCTTATGAATTCCTCACCGCCCATGTGTGAGATTATGTTCTTGAGTCCGTTATGTCCTCCGGCGCTTCCCTTCACCCTGATCCTTATGTGACCGGTGGGGATCGCAACATCATCGGAAATCACGATAAGGTCGCTCAGGCCCTCAAGCTTGTAATAATCGTTCAGCGCCCTTACCGCTTCTCCCGAAAGGTTCATGAAGGTCTGTGGCTTAACGAGAATGACCTTCTCGCTTCCTATCATCGCACGTGCGGTATGTGCACGGTGCTCAGCCTTCCACATGCCCGGAGTGACGCCGAGTTTTTCCGCCAGAACGCTCATCACATCGAATCCGACGTTATGGCGTGTGTGTTCATATTCCCTGCCCGGATTTCCCAGGCCGACTATCATCTTCATACCTGCTCCTTTTATTTTTCCCGCGTCTTCACAAAGAGTGCGTGGCACTGACCTTAACGCCCGGTAAACTTACATCATCACATAGCGATATGCGGACAGAGAGTTTTCCCTGTCCGTATTCATATAAAAATATAATGATTCGGAGCCTGATACGTCAAATGATTTGGTCAAAAAACCACCCTCTCTGCCGGTCTCCCGGTAAAGAGGGTGCATAGCAGATAGAAAAAGGAGGAGGATATTTCCTATTCTTAACTGTCAAAAGATCACATCACGAAACGCTCACGCTGCTCCACAACAACCTTGATGCGTCCGTCCTCTCCGCGGTGGACTTCTCCGCCGTTTATGGTCGAGTGGCTTTCAACGATACAGTTTTCGATAACGGCATTATCACCGATGTATACGTCGTTAAGGATTATGGAGTTTCTGATCACCGTGTTGTTTCCGATGTAGCTCGATTTGAAGAGCATGGAGTTTTCCACGATTCCGTTGACGATACATCCGCTGGACACAAGAGCATTTCTCATCTGCGCTCCGGGGTTGTATTTTGCGGGAGGAAGATCGTCCACCTTGGAATAGATATTCGGATACTCCTTGAAGAAATAATCCCTTACCTCAGGCTTTAAGAAATCCATGTTGGTATCGAAGTAGTCTTCAACGGATGCGATGTTCTTCCAGTAGGTTCCGATCTTATATCCGAAGATTCTCTTCACATCGCGGTATCTGATGATGACATCGCGTACGAAATCGTATCTGTCTTCTTCAGCACACTTCTCGATCATATCGATGAGAAGTCTTCTGCGTATGATATAAATGCCGCAGGAGATGGTGCGTGTCTTGGGCTGGAGAGGCTTCTCCTCGAAACCGACGACTCTCATATCCTCGTTCATCATGATCGTTCCGAAACGGGACATGTCGGTGCCTTCGGGCATATCCTTGCAGACGACCGTGATATCGGCTTTCTTGTCGACATGGAATTCAAGAAGGGTGTTGAAATCCATCTTGTAGACACAGTCGCCGGGAGCGATTATGACATAGGGTTCATGGCTTTCCTTGAGGAATCCGAGGTTCTGGTAGATGGCATCTGCGGTGCCCCTGTACCAGCTGCTGTTGTCGGATGTCATCGCGGGAGTAAGGACAAAGAGTCCGCCCTGCTTACGTCCGAAGTCCCACCACTTCGATGAATTCATATGCCTGTTGAGGCTTCCCGCATTGTACTGCGTAAATACCGCAACCTTCTGGATATGGGAATTGGACATATTACTCAGGGTAAAATCTATGCTCCTGTAGCTTCCGGCAATGGGCATCGCACATACTGCCCTTCTCTGGGAAAGCTCGTTCATTCTGTGATTGTTACCGCCGGCTAAAATTATTCCGATTGCTCTCATACTTTCCTCCTTAATCTTCCGCAGTTATAAGTGACCTGCCTGAAGGAAGGCAATTATCGGGGTAATCTATCGGAGCTGTCACACCGTAGACAACGGAATTCTTACCGATCCGTACGCCGTCCGGTATCTCACTCTTTTCTCCGATGGTGACAAGTCCGTCGGTATATATCTGGGGTGCGGTGTCATTGGGCACTTCGTCGCCGATTCCCATGACGACGTTATTGCCGACCTTGACCTTCTCGGCAACTATCGCCTTGGTAAGTTCACAGTTATCTCCGATCTCGGATTCATTCATGATGATCGAATCCCTGACAACGGTTCCCTTTCCGATCCTTACGCCGCAGCCGATGAC
>JAFWUY010000122.1 GCA_017524035.1 Lachnospiraceae bacterium
AAAGCTGATATTGAGAGCGATTACGAAGCCAGAAAAGCATAAAAATTGCAATAACCGGTGCAAATCACCTCTGTTATGGGATATAATCCATTACAGAGGTGATTATGTATGGGACTTTTTAAGACAAAGTACGAAAGAGAGCTGGATATGATCATGACGAGACTCGAAATGAACATGTCCAACAATTACAAGGACAATGCCCAGATGAATCTGAAAGAACTTGAGGAAGCATTTGCCGGTATGAAGGAAGCGGGACAGATCAAAGGGGCAAGTGCGGAAAAATATGATAAGATCATAGGCGGGTATATTGAAAAGCTGAAAGGCTATTCACATAAGGACCAGAAGCCGTACTGGCATTAATATTTCAAGGAGGTTTACAGATGGAAAGAGTAGTTAAATTCTTAAAGGAAGCGGGAACCTATTATCTTGCTACCGTAGACGGAGATCAGGCAAGAGTAAGACCCTTCGGAACGGTCAATGTATTTGAGGGAAAGGTTTACATCCAGACCGGTAAGGTCAAGGATGTATCAAAGCAGATACACGCCAATCCCAAGGTTGAGATCTGTGCATTCATGAACGGCGAGTGGTTAAGAGTTGCCGGAAAGCTCATTGAGGATGACAGAAGAGAAGCACGTCAGTCAATGCTGGATGCTTATCCCAATCTTCAGGCTATGTACTCCGCAGACGACGGCAACACCGAAGTATTCTACTTCGAGGATGCCACCGCAACCTTCAGTTCATTCACCGGTGCTCCCGAG
This sequence comes from Lachnospiraceae bacterium, assembly GCA_017524035.1. Taxonomy (GTDB): domain Bacteria; phylum Bacillota; class Clostridia; order Lachnospirales; family Lachnospiraceae; genus AC2028. Next base: position 759 of record JAFWUY010000122.1, read on the forward strand.
ACCGTGAAGTTCTGATCAGATATTTATATAGACACTCATTTCATTCTCTCCCCGGTTTGCCCACAGATAATATGGGATAAGCCGGAGGGAGATTTCTTTTTCTTCAAAGGATTCGATGCCGCTGTAAAGCTCACCGAAGGGTTTATATCCATTGGCTGCGGGAATGATTCTCTTTGCATCCGTTCTGAGTGTTACGACATCGTAACCGAATTCACCGGTTATCTCTTCCGTAAAGGATGCTTTTTTTTGTATCCGGATCTGTCTGAGCTTATCACCGTTATCGGCTTCTTCCATACAGTAGACGATGGGACCTTTGGTTACCGCAGCCTTGAAATTGTCCTCGGCAACCCTGCTGTCTGCGATGACGAGACGTGGGATCATGTCGAATGACAGGTTTATCGATGCATCGTCCCCGAAATCCTCAAGATAGACGTATCCGTCTTTTTCTTCTTTTTCCGATGCGCCGTTTGCATTCAGCCTGTAGCTTCCGCACGTCCATCCGGGAATCCTCAGGGCCAGTCTGAATCCTGAACCTGATGCGCCGGTAACTGCGATCTTCACATTTCCGTTATTGGGAAATCCCGATTCCACCCTGACGGATATGTTCCTTCCGTTTACGGTCTTGATCGTATCCGATCCCACGTAGAGATGCGCATATAGTGTGTTGTCATCTTCGGTATAGATATATCTTCCGAGCGAGGTGATGAGCCTTGCGATGTTCGGAGGGCAGCAGGCGCATCCGAACCATTTCTGCCTGATCGGCTTTACGTGGTTCTTGCGCTCGTCCTTTTTGCAGTTTTCCGGTATCACCTCGAGAGGATTAACATAGAAGAAACTCCTTCCGTCGAGAGCCATTCCGCTTAAGACCGTATTGAAGAGTGCAAGCTCCATGACATCGGAGTACTTTGAATCCGCTTTTATACGGAGCATTCTTTCCGCAAAGAATACAAGTCCGATAGCCGCACATGTTTCGGAGTATGCCGTATCGTTTGGAAGATCGTATGGAAGCGAGAAGCTTTCACCGAGATGTGTCGCTCCTATTCCGCCCGTGATATACATCTTGGTGTTTACGATGCTGTCGAAGAGCCTTTCGCATGCGTTAAGAAGATCCTTATCACCGGTGAGCCTTGCCATATCCGCCATTCCGCTGTAGAGATATACGGCTCTTACGGCGTGTCCGACCGCTTCGGTCTGCTCTCTTACGGGAATATGTGCCTGGTGATAGTAATCGGGCTTTCCCTTCATGTCGGGATGTTCTTTTTCGAAATAGTTCGGTGCTTTGCCTCTTTCATTAATGAAATACTCGGCGAGTTTTTTGTACTTTTCTTCTCCGGTTAGGTCATAAAGGGCAAAGAGAGCCATCTCTGCGATCTCATGGCCGGGATATCCGTTTATCTTACCTTCTCCGGTTCCGAAAAGTGATGCGACATAGTCCGCATATTTTTCGGCGGCGTTAAGAAGTTTATCTTTTCCGGTAGCCTGATAATACGAGACCGCGCCCTCAATCAGATGTCCGAGGCAGTAGAGCTCATGGTGATCTCTGAGGTCAGAGAAGCTCTTATCCATTCCGTTAATTATGTAGTAAGTGTCGAGATAACCGTTCGGAAGCTGGGCTGCGCAAACGATATCGATCGCGCGGTCTGCGGTTTCTTCGAGAACGGGATCCGGACCTGTCATGAGCGCATAACCGACAGCTTCTATCCATTTGTAGAAATCACTGTCCTGGAAAACGAATCCGTAGAATTCGTCTTCCTTTGCATCCTCTCTTTTTTCGGGGAAGACGGCAAAGCCCCTGTATGTGAACTTGGGGGCATCGAAGGCATCGCCTTTTTTTCTCATCTTTTCATTAAGGATTCCCGCAGCTTTGAAATTGTGCATGCAGTAGCTGGCCTCGGCTTCGGGAATACGGTCGTTTAAGATCTCCCACTGGTAGGGGATCACTTCTTTTCTGACAAGAGCCTGTTTACGGCTCCAGAATTCGTCCCTGATCTCAACGTTTTTGATGTCTGCGGGCTTCATGGCGTTCCTCCGGTTATGTCCTGACGGACCGATCACTAAATATATTATGAATCCTGCGCATTAAGTTCAAGTTTAAATTTTGCGATCCTTAATGGAAGTTTACATTCAAGGACCCTTAAAGGAATGCATAAAGTCTTCGTTTTATCCTGCTATAAGAGAAAGTTATAGCAGGGGATAGGAATCGGATATTAGACAGGTATGGCACGCAAAAATAAAATGTAAAAAACGATTGTGAAAGGAAAAAACTATGGAAGGAACGGAAAGCAAGAAGGAATTGTCTGAACTGAAAGATCCGTTGGAACATATCAGCAATCTCCATCCCTGCTTTGGGAAGGGGCCGAACCTGAACAAGGGAAGAATTCATCTTCCGGTAAGTCCGGCATGCAATATCCAATGTGCTTTCTGTAACAGGACAAGAAATACATATGAGAACAGACCCGGCGTCACGGGCAGCGTCCTTGAACCCAGGGAAGCGGCAGGGGTCGTGGATCAGGCATTGGAACTGTGTCCCGAGATAACGGTAGCAGGCATTGCCGGACCCGGAGATACACTTGCAACTGATCATGCGATTAAGACCTTCAAGCTCATCAGGAAATCGCATCCCGAGCTTATCAACTGCCTCAGCACGAACGGATTGCTTCTTGAAAAGAAAGCTGTCGCGCTGATCGAGGAAGCAGGTGTAAAGACGATAACGGTCACCGTCAATGCGGTCGATCCCGAAATACTCAAAAACATCTGTCTCTACATTGTAAAGAACGGAAAGACATATTCCGGAGTCAAGGGTGCGAAGATACTGATCGATGCCCAGGAGAAGGGTATCAGGAAAGTAAAGGAGCTTGGAGCGACGGTCAAGGTGAACATGGTCCTCTGCCCCGGAATAAACGATCACCATGTCGAAGAGGTCGCAAAGACCGTATCGGAATGGGGCGCAGATTTCATGAACATCATCCCGCTTATCCCGCAGCACAAGTTCTCATTCTTAAGAGAACCCGGATGCAATGAACTGTATGAAGCAAGGGCAAAGGCCGAGAAATACATAAAAGTATTCAAGCATTGCCAGAGGTGCAGGGCAGATGCGGTGGGAATACCCGGAAAGCTGGAGCTGGCGGACAAGATCTATGATCTGAAAAAGCTTAATGCACAGAATACATTTTCACACGGCTGAGGAGGGAGAATATGAAATATCTTGTAGCCGTGGCGACATATTCCGGAGAGAATATAGATCTTCATTTCGGACACTGCAGCGAGTTTCAGGTTATAGAAGTTACCGATAACGAAAGCTGGGAAGTGACCGGATCGGTCGAAGCCGGAAGAGCATGTGACGGACAGTGCAATCACGATTATATAGCTGATGTGGCACAGAAACTGAAAGAATGCAGATATGTACTGTCAGCGAAGATAGGCCCGGGCGCTGCGCAGATCGTACGAAATATAGGGCCTGTTCCTCTCGAGATAGAGGCTCCCGTGGATTACGCGATCGGGAAACTGATGACATACGACAACAGAAGAGAAAATGCAAACAGGAATTAAAACGGAGGCGGATCAAAAATGGCAAAGGTAGCACAAAAATTAACGGACCTGATCGGAGGAACTCCCTTGTTGAAACCGAACAGGTTTCTGAAGGTTCACGGTCTGGAAGCAGAACTGTATCTGAAGCTTGAGTATTTCAATCCCGCAGGCTCCGTAAAGGACAGGATTGCATTTGCGATGATAGAGGATGCTGAGGAGAAGGGAATCCTTAAGGAAGGATCCACCATCATCGAGCCCACATCAGGAAACACCGGTGTTGGACTTGCGTTTGTAGGTGCGACCAAGGGATACAACGTAATACTCACTATGCCGGATACCATGAGCATTGAAAGAAGGACTCTTGTAGCCGCACTCGGAGCACAGGTCGTCCTCACTCCCGGAAAGCTGGGCATGAACGGAGCGATAAGACAGGCGGAAAGCTTAAATGCGCAGATACCTAATTCCGTGATACTCCAGCAGTTCGAAAATCCCGCAAATGTGCGTACGCATGAAAATACGACCGCACAGGAGATCTGGAACGATACCGACGGAAAGGTTGATATCTTCGTCGGCGGAATAGGAACCGGCGGAACGATTACCGGAACCGGAAGAGGTCTCAAAGCACATAACCCCGAGATAAAGGTAGTCGGAGTTGAACCCTGGGAGTCGGCGGTACTGAGCGGAAGACCTACCGGACCTCACAAGATACAGGGTATCGGAGCCGGATTTGTTCCCAAGGTGCTCGACCTTGATGTCGTCGATGAGATACTTCCCATCCGCGGGGATGAAGCGATAGACGCATCGAGAGAGCTCGGCCGTACGGAAGGTCTGCTCGTCGGAATTTCATCCGGCGCTGCAGCCTGGGCGGGACTTCTTCTAGCAAAGCGTCCCGAAAATAAGGGAAAGACGATAGTTGCGCTCCTTCCCGATACCGGTGAAAGATACCTGTCCACCGACCTTTACAATTTCGCAAACAGAGCCTGATTAACAAAGATGATCCGGAGGGAAAGAAATGGCTTGTTTTATAGAAAGACCCAGAACGACATGTGCACTCGGAGGTGCGATCGCAGTCATTAACGCATTACCCGGTGTAACACTTGTAAACCATACCGCGATAGGCTGCGGAGGCAACCTGAGCGGTGCGATCACCGGCGGCGGCGGAAACATGGGAGACGGAATCTATTCCGGTTCCAGTATGCCCAGCTCAGCCATCGGAGAAAAAGAAGTCGTATTCGGCGGTGTGGACAGACTTAAGGAAGAGATCACCACTGCACTTGAAGTCATAGATGCGGAACTGTTTGTTGTGGCGACGGGATGCATGACCGAGATGATAGGTGATGATGTTGAGGCGGCCGTAAGAGCTGTGGAGAATCCCAGAAAGCCCATCATCAACATAAGCACTCCTTCTTTTAAGGGAGATGCATATTACGGATACGAAGTCATACTGGATGCGATCTTCAACAAGTTCGTTCCGGTAAGTGAGGAGAAAGATCCCAAGCTTGTGAATCTGTTCGGCGTGATCCCCGGATTCGATCCATTCTTCAGGGGCGATCTGAGCGAGATAAAGAGGCTTCTTGAAAAACTCGGACTTAAGGTAAATACATTCTTTACCCCGGATCAGACCTTTGAGAAAAATGTACTGGGAGCTGCAAAGGCATCGTACAACATACTGCTCTCACCCGTATGGGGAACAACCGTTGTAAAGAATTTCGAGGATGTTCACGGAACTCCTTACTACCAGACAAACCTTCCCGTAGGTGCGATCCAGACGGCAGAGTTTTTAAGGGGCGTAGCCGAAAAGCTTGAGATACCTTCCGAGCTTGTCGAGAAGGTCATCGCCGAAGAGGAAGAGGTTTACTACAGTGACTTCATCCGTGCCGCGGATACGATCACAAACCGTCAGTGGTACTTCTACTCGGCAACGGTCACCAATTCGAACTATGCGATCCCGATAGGAAGATTCCTGTATGAGGAACTCGGATGGCATCAGGAGGATACCTTCGTTACCGACATTCTCAAGCCGGTGAAAAAGAGGGCGCTGACCAAGGCGTTTGAAGAAGCAAACTTCGCTTCAAAGCTTACACTTGATACGGATACACAGCGTATCAGCAGGACACTGAACAAGACGAGACCCCGCAACAGGGGACAGAGATACTGGGATAACAATACCCCGTTCTTCATCCTCGGAAGCTCGCTCGACAGAGCTACGGCCGCAGAGGTAGGCGGTCAGGCACTTCCGATAAGCTTTCCATTGAGTTCCAGACTGATAACCACACACGCATACGCAGGATACAAGGGTGCACTTCTTCTTGTTGAAGATATTTTCAGCACACTGCTTGGCTGACGAAAGGGGATAGAAATGGCAGAAACAACAGAAAAGTCAAATTATTATGCACAAGCCATGCCGCCCGTCAGAGATACGAGGCTTCAGATTGCCGACACCTTCAGCGGATGTGCATGCGAAATGTCCAAATGTCTCGAAGGAGGATGTGCTCTCAGGAAGAACAGAAGCTTCTGGCAGACCAATGCCTGTCAGATGTCCCTCACTCTGATGATGTGCTCCACGGTACAGAATTCGGTCGTGGTCATGCACGGACCGATAGGATGCGGAACCCAGCTTCACGGTCTTTCGGCCAATGCTCAAAAGGGAAAGGTAAACAGAAATCTTCCCGATCAGAAAGCACCGGTATGGTTATCATCCAATCTCGGTGAAACCGATGTCATTAACGGAGGCGAGAAGAAGCTTCAGGAGACCATCGAGTACGCTGACAGAACCTACAGACCCGAGATCATCTTCGTTGTTGCAACATGTGCTCCCAACATAATCGGTGATGATGTTGAGAAGGTCGTGGATATAACAAATAAGACATGTGCGGCTCAGGTGACAGCACTTCATTGTCCCGGTTTCAGATCAAGGGTTGTTGCATCCGCATATGACAGCTTCTACCACAGCCTTATAAGACATATCAACTTTAAGGCGATTCCGTACAAGGATTACGTTCCGGATAATCCCCAGGATCCTGCAGCACAGCTCGGAGAAGAGGTCTTTAAATATAAGATCGCTCATACAGTTAACCTGTTCAACGCAACTTCCATCGGTTATCAGGATGAGCAGGAGATGGTCAGGCTGCTTACCGCACTCGGTCTCAATGTAAGGATCTATGCCGAATATTCAAGTGCGGACGACTTCAGGTTCCTTCCGTTGGCTGCACTGAATGTGAGCCTTTGTAACATGCATGACGATTACATGCTCAAGTTCCTGGAAAAGGAATACAACATGCCTTACATAATCGAAGGCATGCCGATAGGACCCGAGCAGACCAGGAAGTGGCTTGTAGCGATAGGAAAGTTCTTCGGACTTGAGAAGGAAGCAAATCTTCTTGCCGACTACGAGGAGAAAAAACTTGAGGAAGCGGTGGATGAGATCAAGGATTCCTTTGCCGGAAAGAGAGTATTCCTCGGAGGAGGAAGCGTAAGAGTTGCGGCTGAGGCCATTGCACTGAAGAAGATCGGACTCGATGTCATAGGAATAAGAGGCTACAACATCGACTCGAATGCAAATCCCGTATTCGATGATCTCGGTGAAGAACTTCCCGATGTGCCGCTTTCGGTGAGCAACCAGGCTTACGAATTTGTGAACCAGCTCACAAAGCTGAAGCCGGATCTTATCATCACTCACAACGGGTCGCATGCGATACCTGCGAAAATGGGATATCCTTCGATACAGCTCTTTGATGCGGGAGCTTCATTCTTCGGATACGCAGGTTTCTACTATCTGGTAAAGAGGATCAGGTTTGCGCTAGAGAACAATAACCTGGCCAAGAACATAAAAGCTCATGCCATATTACCCTATACCGAGGAATGGTATGAGAAGGATGCATTTGCATACCATAAAGAATGATCATAAGGAGTTAAGAAAATGCCGAAGTACAGACAGATCGCCATCTACGGAAAAGGTGGCATCGGAAAATCCACCACAACACAGAATCTGACCGCGGGACTTGCGGAAAGGGGAAAGAAGGTAATGGTTGTGGGATGCGACCCCAAAGCAGACTCAACAAGACTGCTCCTCGGAGGTCTTGCACAGAAAACCGTTCTCGATACGGTACGTGTCCAGGGAGAGGATGATATCGAACTCGACACGATCATGAAGGTAGGATTCGGAGGAACCCTTTGCGTGGAATCCGGCGGTCCCGAGCCCGGCGTAGGATGTGCGGGACGAGGCATCATAACTTCGATCTCGACACTTGAAAATCTCGGAGCATACGAGGAGGAGGATCTCGATTTCGTATTCTACGATGTCCTCGGAGACGTTGTTTGCGGAGGATTTGCAATGCCCATACGTGAAGGAAAGGCTAAGGAGATCTATATCGTTGCCAGCGGAGAGATGATGGCCCTTTATGCGGCCAACAATATCGCAAAGGGTATTTCAAGATATGCCCAGTCCGGAGGCGTAAGACTCGGAGGCATCATCTGCAACTCAAGAAATGTAGACAATGAGAAGCCTCTTCTTGAAGCATTTGCCAAGGAACTGAACACAAAGCTTGTGTACTTTATCCCCAGGAACAACATCGTTCAGCATGCGGAGATAAGAAAACAGACTGTAATACAGTACAAGCCCGATTCATCTCAGGCAGAGGAATACAGAAAGCTTGCGGATGCGATCATCGAGAATGAAGATTTTACGATTCCCACACCTATGACCCAGGAAAGACTTGAAGAGATACTGTTTGAGTTCGGACTTATGGATCTTCCCGAATACCAGATCTGATCATAAAGGAGAAGAAAAAATGAAATTAAGATTTGCAAGAAAATTATCATTGCTTGTATTGGCCACATACCTTGTGTGGACCCTGGCAGCCTGCGGAACCGCAATAAGCGGATCCGGTTCGGATGACTGCTGCGAACAGGAGACGGATGATTGCTGTAATGTGGACCTCAGCGATGACTGCTGCGATGACGGAAACGGAAATGCTGCTCTTGCAGAGCATGCCGGAACCGCCGATGTAAACTATGCCGAGCTTTCCGATGAGGAGCTTGAGGCACTTTACAGAGCTGAACCCGCAGCCGGACGAACGATACATATCGGTTACTCGGGCGGACTTTGCCAGGCTGCGATACCTGTTGCTCAGCACTACGGATTCTTTGAAGAAGAAGGTCTTACCACTGAGCTGGTAAGCTCCGATGACGCAAGAGATGCACTTGCTGCGGGCAAGATTGACACCTCGGCCGGAATGATCGCACAGTGGCTTACCTCCGTTCAGAACGGTGTTGATATCCGATTTACTCTCGGACTTCACACCGGATGTGCGGCTGCGGTTGTTCTTCCCGATTCCGGATACGACGGATTCGAGAAGGGTATGAAGATCGGATTTGTCGGAGCATTCGGAGGCGTATACCACAACATCGCACTCAGATTTGTTGCCCATGACGGCTTCTCATCGGATGATTTTACCTGGCTCGGATTCGATCAGAGTGCGATCCTTCTGGCACTTCAGGAGGGTGAGGTTGATGCGATCGTAGTAAGTGAGCAGCTCAGCCAGCAGTGGGTTGATGACGGTGACGTCAAGACCATCAGATCACTTACCACCGATGACGATTTCAAGAATGAGGCATGCTGTGTTCTCGGAATATCCGGAACATTCCTCGAGGAAAACCCCGTTACTTCATACAAGATCACACGTGCGGTATACAGAGCTTCCCTTTGGATCGCGGAAAGCGAAGAGAACAGACTCGAAGCCGCAAAGATGATGGTTGAAAACGGTTATGTATCGGGAACACCCGAGTATTCGTTCAAACTTCTCAACTATTACAGATTCGGACTTACACCGGTTGAAACCGCAAAATCACTTTACGACTCGGTGGATGAGTACATCCAGCTCGGAATTCTCAGTCAGGATACCGATCCCGAGAAATTCAAAGAACAGATTTATTATGCATATGATTTCGGGGACCTGTAAGGTTCCCCGTCAGGAGGCTTAAGTGGCGGAGCAGAAGATTTCCTTAAAAGAATTAAATACTCTCGAACTGGAGAGAAAACATATATCTACTGCCGGTAAGGTATTACAGAGGATACTCACGGCACTTCCGATAGTTGCAGGCCTGCTGCATCTTATCGAATACATGTTTATTCCCAATAAGGGAATGAATACCTGTACCGCCACCTATGCATACATCCTTATTTTCTTTATCGGTGTCTGGGCGGTACTGTACATAATCTCGTTCTTCAATTATGCCCTGTACAAAAAGATAAATCATGATGCCGCTCTGTATGCAGTGATATTCCTGCTGCTGGCAGCTTATGATTATGCGACGCTCAAGACCGGAAAGCTTCTCATGCCTTACTTTCCCTGGGTCGATAAGATCATCAATTCGGTCATCAGCGACAGGGTAAAGCTTCTCGACAGTGCGTATCATTCATTGAAGCTTCTCTTTACCGGATACTTCGGCGGAGTTATCGCAGGCTTTATCTGCGGGATAGGTGCAGGCTGGTCTTCGAAGATCCGTTACTGGGTAAATCCTTTTGTAAAGATCCTCGGTGCGATACCCACAACAACCTACATGCCGATCATCATGATCCTCGCATCATCGCTGTTCGGAGGAAGCGCATTCCTCATCGGACTCGGCGTGTGGTTCCCCGTAACCGTATCCTCACTCACCGGTGTGAGCAATATCAATTCACACTACTATGAGGTGGCTAGGACCCTCGGAACAAGCAAGATTGGAATCCTGTTCAGAGTTGTTATCCCTGCAGCCATGCCTACCGTGTTCGGAGGACTTACTCAGGGCATGAGCGTGGCGTGTATCACACTTATGGCTGCCGAGATGATGGGTGTCGAATCCGGTCTCGGATGGTATATCAACTGGCAGAAGGGCTGGGCTGAGTTCAGCAAGATGTATGGTGCGATAATCATAATCTGTATCATATTCGTATTGGTCAACACATTGCTGGGCGTGATAAAGAGTTATGTGCTTCGCTGGCAGAAAGGGGCAAATTCCTGATGGGAAAAGGACATATTGAGATAAACGGTGTCACCAAGATATTCCGCAGAACCGACGGAAGCGATACTCTTACCGCACTGGACAATATACAGCTTGATATTAAAGCCGGTGAATTCATAGCATTTGTAGGCGCGAGCGGATGCGGTAAATCCACACTCCTGAGATTGATCGCAGGCCTTGAAACACCGACTATCGGTAACATTCTTTCGGATGGTGAAGAGATCACATCCACAAGTGAAAAAAGAGGACTTGTATTTCAGGATCATGCGCTTTTCCCCTGGCTTACCGTATGGGATAACGTAAGATTCGGCCTTAAGTCTACCGGAAAAAAGGACAAGACAGAGCTGGCAGAACATCTTCTCGATGTTGTCGAACTCGGCAATTTCAAGAAATCATATCCTTACCAGTTATCGGGAGGCATGGCTCAGAGAGTAGCTCTTGTAAGGGCTCTTGCCAACGAACCAGATGTTCTTCTGCTGGATGAGCCTCTCGGCGCACTTGATGCGTTTACCAGGATGAATATCCAGGATGCGCTTATCGATCTGTGGAAGGAAAGAAAGAATACGATGATCCTCATAACTCATGATGTGGATGAGGCTATTTATCTGGCGCAGCGAGTGATCGTAATGTCACCCCGTCCCGGACGTATTGTGGATGATATTCCCATTGAGATGAGTTATCCGAGAAACAGAAGTCATTCCGCATTTGTCAGATACAGAAATGTCATTCTTGAGAAACTCAATTATGCTCATGAAGAAAGCATTGCGGATTTCAGCATCTGATATGTTTTATAATTTATGACCATAACTCAATTAAGATATGTAATTACAATTGATGAAGAGCATTCCATAAACAAAGCATCCGAGCGTTTATATGTATCGCAGCCGGGTTTATCAAGCGTGGTAAGGGATCTCGAGAAAGAGATGGGAATACATATATTCGAAAGGGTGCATAACGGAGTTGCGACCACCGTTGCGGGAAGATCGTTCATAGCCTACGCAAGACATGCTGTGGAAAGCTTTGAACTGCTGGAGGAAAAATACCTTTCGTCCGCAAAACACAGGCCGGAATTTTCCGTCTCGATGCAGCATTATACACTGGCAGTCAATGCATTTATCGACACCGTCAGAGAATATGATCTGGATGAATACCAGTTTTCAATCCGTGAGACCCAGACGGGTGAAGTGATCGAGGATGTCAAAACTTCAAGGAGTGAAGTGGGTGTCATAGCCCTTACGGATTTCAACAGAAAAACCCTGAAGAAACTTTTTTCGGATGCATCTATAGAATTCCACGAACTGTTCAGCAGAAACACATACGTATATCTGAACAAGGATCATCCTCTTGCCAAAAGAGATGAATTGTCCTTAAGTGACCTGCAGGATTATCCATGCATGGTCTTTGATCAGGGTGATAATAATTCCTTTTATTACAGGGAAGAAGCACTGGCGACTTATGATTATAAGAAAATGATAAGCACCAATGAAAGAGCGACGTCAATTGAGCTGATACTCGGACTCGACGGATATGCGGTGGGAATAGATATGCTCGGTGAGAGTCTGAATGACTCCGACATAATCGCAGTGAAACTGAAAGAGGATGAAACGCTGACACTGGGATATATTACCGGCAAGTACAGAGAGCTGAGTGATATGGCAAAAACGTTCATACAAAAGCTGGAACAAAGTAAAAATGCAAAATGACATTTTCGAAAAGAGAAGGCGATGAGCCTTCTCTTTTTTGTGCGCAAATTTATATCTGCCTATAAGGAACGTGTCTTATACAGAAACGAAAGCTGATGCTAATATTCATTAACAACAAATAATAAACACATATGAGGAAATGATGATATGGCTAATGTTTTCGATTGGAAATTGATATTCACAAATATACCGGAGCTTATGAAGTATCTTCCGATCACTCTGGAGGTAACGTTTATCTCTTACATCATGAGTCTGATTGTGGGACTGCTGGTCGCTCTTATTAAGATCCACAAACCGAAAGTGCTGTATCAGCTGACCACTTTCTATGTATCGTTCACCAGAGGGACTCCGGTACTTGTCCAGCTGTATCTTACCTATTTCGGCATACCGCTCGTACTCCAGTATATCAATTATAAAAGAGGAACGAATTATAATGCATCGTTCATACCGAGCATCATCTTCGCACTTGTCGCACTTTCACTGAACAGTGCCGCATATAATTCCGAATTCATCAGGGCGGCGATTGAAAGCGTTGACAGAGGACAGATAGAAGCTGCCGGATCGATCGGAATGACACCGTGGCAGACACTCAGAAGGATAATCATTCCGGAGGCGCTGGTTGTCGCACTTCCTTCTCTCGGGAACGCACTGATAAATATGGCCAAGAGTACCTCGCTGGTCTACACATGTGCGGTGGTTGATATAACCGCAGGCGGAAAGCTCATCGCGGGAAGGAATTACAGATACTTTGAAATGTATCTTTCACTCTCGATCATATACTGGGTCATCACATTGGTGATCTCGATCGTGTTCGGAATACTGGAGAAGAAATCCAAAGTCGGAGAAAAGGAGATAGTAAAGATCAATGATAGAAATAAGAGATTTGCATAAAAGTTTCAAAAAGCTGAAGGTCTTGAACGGTGTTGATCTTACTGTTGAGGACGGACAAGTGGTCGGCATCATCGGTGCTTCCGGATCGGGAAAGTCAACTTTGCTAAGGTGCATCGATTATCTGGAGAAGCCGAATTCCGGACACATCAGGTTCGACGATGTGGATTTCGATGTGAGCAAAGCAACCAAAAATGATGTGAACTACATGAAGTCGCATACAACAATGGTGTTTCAGCAGTTCAATCTTTTTAAGCAGAAGACGGCCCTTGAAAACATCATGGAAGGCCTGGTCATCGTTCAGAAGAAATCCAGGCATGAAGCAAAAGAGATCGCCGAGAAATATCTGGATCTGGTAGGACTTTCCGACAGGGCGGATCATTATCCGAGCCAGCTGTCCGGAGGGCAGCAGCAAAGGGTTGCCATCGCAAGAGCGCTTGCACTCGATCCCAAAGTGATCCTGTTTGATGAACCCACATCGGCACTCGATCCCGAGATGATACAGGAGGTTCTCAAGGTCATACAGAAGGTTGCAAAGAGCGGAAAGACGATGGTGATCGTATCGCATGAAATGAATTTTATCTATGAGATATGCGATAAGGTTGTTTTCCTTGAAGACGGAAAGGTGCTTCAGGAAGGAACACCCGCTGAGGTTCTGGTCCATACGGACAATGAAAGGATCAAACAGTTTGTTTCCAAGGTGAACTTCATAGAAACATACGTAAATCAATACAATATCTGATGATACAAAACAGAGGATGGGAAAATGTCAAACACTTTTGATGAACATATAGACAGACGCGGAACTTCAAGCATCAAATGGGATATCACGGCACAGGATGAGCTTCCCATGTTCATTGCGGATATGGATTTTGTATCCGCTCCCGCCGTCAAAAAAAGGATCGCAGACAGGCTTGAACATCCGGTGTTCGGATATACGAAAGCCCCGCAGCAGCTTGTTGACAGCTTTATAAACTGGTTCAGGGAAGAGTATGACTACGATCTGAAAAGAGAATGGGTAGTCCCGATAACCGGAATAGTGCCCGCTCTTTCCGTTGTGAGCAATATAGGCGGAGGAAGCTCGATCACCGTAACACCCAACTATCATATGCTTCTCGATGCTCCGGGAAAAGCCGGTAATCAAATGATCAGGGTTCCGCTTCATAACGAGAACGAATATTACACCTTTGATTTTGAGGCTTTGAAAAATGCACTTCTTCCGGATACGAAGCTGATCTATCTGTGCAATCCGCAAAATCCGGTAGGAAGGATATACAGCTTATCGGAGCTTAAGCAGTTTGAGCAGTTCGCCCGGGAAAACAATCTGACGGTCATCTCCGACGAGATACACTGCGAGCTCTTATACGATTCAAAGCATATACCGTTTCTGACGGTCGAAGATTATTCGTTAGAAAACTCAATCTCATTTTATGCTCCGGGCAAAACATATAACATACCCGGCGTATCGATGGCATTTGCCGTTATCCCGGATGAGGATCTCAGGAACGAATTCAACCGTCTGTCATATGCAATGGGTCATCCCGGACTGTTCAATATCGAGGCGGGGATCGCGGCATATTCCGAATCGGCCTCATGGCGTGGGGACCTGATCGAATATCTCAGGGGCAACAGGGATTATCTTGAATCCGAACTCGGAAAAAGATTCAAGGACGCAAGGTTCACCCATACCGAGGCAACATATCTTCAGTGGGTGAATTTCGGTGAAGGCATAGACGCGGGATTTATAAGAAAGAATGCAAAGGTTGTGCTGACCGACGGAAAGGACTTCGGCGCGGAAGGATATGTAAGGATCAATTTCGGATGCCCCAGGGATTACATAACCGAAGCACTTGATCGTATTGAAAAGGCAATAGCCAATAAATAAAAAGGAGAAAAATTATGAAAAAAAATCTGAACATTAAAAAAGCAAAGTTAGCTGCTGTTGTTATGACGGCACTGTCACTGTTGGCAGGATGCGGAGGCGGAAGTACTTCATCTGCGCAGCCGGCCGCTTCAGGACAGGCTTCGGGATCGTCATCCCAGACTCAGGAAGCAGATGCACCTGCGGGAGAGACCGCTGAAGCGACGACAATACTTATCGGTACCGGTGGTTCTCCCAAGCCCTGGCTCTGGGTCGAAGAGGACGGCACCATTGCCGGATATGATGCGGAAGTTATCTATGCCGTCGACGAACTTCTTCCCCAGTATGAATTTGTTTTTGAAAAGACAGAGTTTGCAAGTCTCTTCACCGGAGTTGATTCCGGCCGATATGTAATGGCGGTCAACAACTTTGCATGGAGAGAAGAACGTGCCGAGAAATATCTCTACGGAGATGAATACGTATGCTATGAGAAGAAAGTGATCATAGTGAAAAAGGGAAATACCGACATCAAGTCACTGGCCGATATAGGAGGACACAGCACCTATACATCGGGAACGGGTCTTGCATCCCAGCTTTTCCTCGAGGATTACAACGTAAAGAATCCCGATAACCCGGTTGAACTCGTATTTTCCGATGCGGATACGCTTAAGACCATCCAGGATATCGTTGCCGGAGTTGTTGATTTCGGATTCCTTGACCAGCCCATGCTCAGCGTTTATCTCGAATCATATCCTTCGCTTTACGAAGATCTTGACATTATCGAACTTACGGATGAGGAGACCGAATCGATCAATCCTCCCTATACCTATTTTATCTTTGCAAGGACCGCACAGGGCGAAGAAGTAAAGGCTGCAGTGGACGGAGCACTCAGGGAGCTCAAGGATAACGGAAAGATCACCGAACTGTCACTCGAATATATCGGATATGACGTAACCGGAAGATAAAGAATTCGGAGGATTCACATGATAGCGATAACCCATGCCAATGTGTTTGACGGACTTAATGACAGCTACCGCGAAAATGTATCCGTTGTGATAGAAGACGATCATGTTCTCGAGATCACGGAAGAAGACATCTCCGAAGGAAATTTTGAAAGAGTGATCGATGCCGGCGGTAAAACGGTGATCCCGGGACTCGTTGACAGCCATGTTCATCTGATGTTCGGAGACGGAAGACTTGATGAACTGACGGTTCACGGAGTCAGAAACGCAAGGAATTTCCTTTATGCCGGATTCACAACGGTAAGAGATGCGGGCGGTGCCGTCTACGGGATCAAAAAAGGTATCGATGACGGTGTCATAGAAGGTCCGAGGATATTTCCTTCCTACAGTTTTATATCCCAGACATGCGGGCATGGGGATTTCAGGGAAAGCAGGGGAGCGGCGAGAATAGCTGATCATATATACACATCACCGAATCTGATGAACGGACAGTCCTATATTGCGGACGGTGTGTCAGAAGTGCTTAAGGCGGTCAGGGAGCAGCTGTTCATGGGAGCATCCCAGATCAAGATCATGGCGGGCGGAGGTCTTTCATCCCAATACGATCCGGTGCAGACGCAGCAATATACTCTGGAAGAAATGAAGGCTCCCGTAAGTGCCGCATCCGATTACGGAACCTACGTAATGGCTCATCTTTATACCACGGACTCGATCAAAAGAGCGCTGAAGGCGGGAGTAAAGAGCTTCGAGCATGCACATCTGCTGGATGATGAAGCTGCACGCATAGCACAGGCGCAGGATGTGTTCATTGTTCCGTGCCCCAATTTTAAACAGCCTCCGAAGAAAACCGATAAGCCGGATGAAACCGGAGGCGAAAAGAAACCGGCATCCGGAAACCTGTATAAGGATATTGCAAGGAAAGCATTGTTTGCCGGCGTGGAGATCCAGGCGGAGCTGATCAATAAATACGATCTGAATATCGCCTACGGTACCGATTTTATCGAAAGATTCTCCAAGGGCATCGTCAGGACTGATGATCTTGTGAGCTATGCCGAGAGGTTTGGTAACTACAGGGCTTTGAGGAGTGCTACCGGTGACGCGGGAAGGTTATCCGCACTTACCACATATCAGAATCCGTATCCGGAAGGCAAGATAGGCGTTTTGGAAGGAGGAGCTTTTGCGGATCTGCTCATTGTTGACGGTGACCCGCTGAAGGACATTTCGGTATTGACCGACCCTGAAAATATCAGACTGATAATGAAGGGCGGGAAGATTTATAAAGATATTTAATATGTTCAGGAGGAAAAAACATGAAGAAAAAAATGATCAAAAAACTGTTCATGTCATCTGTAGGAATTATCAGTTCCATAGCAGTTTTATCGGGATGCGGAAGCAGCGGAAATGCGGGATCTGCCTCAGGTTCGGGAGCCGGTGCGGTAACAGAATCGGAAAACGTGACGATCTCTGCGGGAGATGCACCTTCGACGGAAGGGGAAGTTACCACAATCATCATCGGAACCGGTGGTTCTCCCAAGCCCTGGCTCTGGGTCGATGAAGACGGAAGAGTATCCGGATATGATGCGGAAGTCATTTATGCCATAGATGAGCTTCTTCCCCAGTATGAGCTTAAGTTTGAAGTTACAGAATTTGCCAGCCTCTTTACAGGCGTTGATACCGGCAGATACACGATGGCGGTCAACAACTTCAACTGGAGAGAGGACAGGGCGGAGAAATATCTCTTCGGAGAAGAATATGTCTGCTACGAAAAGGAAGCAATCTACGTAAGAAAGGGATACACCGAAATAACAGATCTTTCCGATATCGGAGGACACAGAGCCTTTACAACAGGTAACGGACTGATGACACAGCTTTTCCTTGAACAGTACAACGAGGAAAATCCCGATAATCCCGTTGAACTTGTTTATACCGATGCCGATCAGCTCAAACAGTTCCAGGATATCCATGCGGGTGTTGCGGACTTCGGATTCCTTTCAAAATGCAGCCTTACAAACTATCTTGAGATATATCCCACCTTCTATGAAGATTTTGACATCATTGAACTGACCGATGAGGAAAGCGAATCAATCTGCTCTCCCTTCACATACTTCATTTATGCCAAGACTCCGGAAGGAGAAGCACTGAAGGAAGCGGTTGACGAAGCTCTCAGGGAATTAAAGGAAAACGGAACCATCAAAGAGCTTTCCGAGGAATACATCGGATATGATGTAACCGGAAGATAATAAAGCAGATTTGTCAAAGGGGATGCGTGAAATGTGCATCCTCTTTTTATGTGCCGTAAAAGGCAGACATATAACGGTTATAACCTAAACCTATAGCTCACTCTAAATTTAGAGTATTTTACAGATGTATTTCACGGAGTGATAATCAGTGCATAACAAATCATGATTGTTACGAAAAATAAAAGTCATTTGGAGGAAAAAATATTATGAAAAAAAATCTGATCAAAAAAATCGTAAGCCTTGTAGCAGCAACCACCCTTGCAGGAAGTCTTCTTGCAGGATGCGGAAATAACTCACAGCCCGCAGGCACTTCAAACAAGCCCGCATCCGATGTACAGACCGGGGCAGATGCACAGACAGATGATGGCAATGCCGCAGCTGATACTGCCGCCGAGATAAAGGGAACCATCACCGTAGCAGCGAGCCAGACTCCTCATTCGGAGATCCTCGCTGAGGCAGCTAAGATTCTTAAGGATCAGGGCTGGGACCTTCAGGTAACCGTATTTGACGATTATGTACAGCCCAACAACGTAGTAGAGTCCGAAGAGTTTGATGCGAACTATTTCCAGCACATTCCTTATCTCAACTCTTTCAATGAAGAGCAGGGAACCCACCTTGTAAACGCGGGCGGAATCCACTATGAGCCTTTTGGAATCTATGCCGGAACCAAGTCTTCCCTTGATGATATCGCAGACGGAGACGAGATCGCCGTTCCCAACGATACCACCAATGAGGCAAGAGCACTTCTTCTCCTTCAGGATAACGGAATCCTTACTCTTAAGGAGGGTGCGGGCCTTACCGCAACCGTTAACGATATCGAGTCCTACAATGTTCAGGTCAAGATCATCGAGCTTGCCGCAGAGAGCGTAAAGGATGCTATTCCCGATGCGGCATTCGTAGTCCTCAACGGAAACTATGCGCTTGAAGCAGGTCTTTCCGTAGGCAGGGATGCACTTGCTTATGAGTCAAATGATTCTACCGCAGCTCAGACCTATGTTAACATCATCGCAGTCAAGGAAGGACACGAGAATGATGAGGGCATCAAGGCGCTTGTAGAGGTTCTTAAGTCCGATGCAATCACCGAGTTCATTAACAGCACCTACGACGGAGCGGTTGTACCTTTTAACTGATATTCCGATAACGCGTTCGCTTACTTTAAGACTGACGCCTTCCATTAGGGCGTCAGTTTTAAATTAAAAGCGGGTTATGAGAGAAAGATCATGAGTGAAAAGATAATCGAGATCAAAAAACTTAATAAGAGCTTCGTTACCGAAAAAGGCGAGCTCACTGCTTTGAACGATGTGAGCCTCGGGATTGAAAAGAAGGATATATACGGCATCATCGGACTGTCGGGAGCTGGTAAATCCACTCTTGTAAGATGCATGAACCTTCTCGAAAGACCCACTTCCGGTGAGGTGATCGTAAACGGCAGGGAACTGAATTCGCTGAGCGACAGACAGCTCCGTGCGGAGAGAAGAAAGATAGGAATGATCTTCCAGCATTTCAATCTCCTTATGCAGAGAAGCGTGATCGATAATGTTGCTTTTCCTCTTGAAATAGCCGGCAGGAAGAAAAAAGATGCAAGAAAGAAAGCTCTTGAATATCTCGAAGCTGTAGGACTTTCGGAGAAGGCAAATGCTTATCCCGCACAGTTATCCGGCGGACAGAAACAGAGAGTTGCGATAGCGAGAGTGCTCGCATCAAAGCCCGAGATCCTTCTTTGCGACGAAGCGACGAGTGCACTTGATCCTCAGACAACAAAATCGATCCTGGCTCTTCTTAAAGAGATAAACGAAAAATACGGGATCACGATCGTTGTCATCACTCATGAGATGAGTGTCATTCAGGAGATATGCAGACATGTTGCGGTTCTTGAGCACGGCAGACTGGTTGAGAGCGGAACAACGGAGGAACTTTTCAGGGCACCGAAGACCGCGGAAGCAAAGAGACTTGTCTTCAGCGGAAGTGAACATATTCTGGAAATGACATCCGAAAGAGTCGTCAGGGTAAGCTTCCATGGTGTCAGCGCTTATGAACCTACCATCGGAAATATAGTTCTTGAGACCAAGACGCCGATCAACATACTTTATGCGAATACGAGTACGGTAAACGGAAATGCGGAGGGAGAGATGCTTCTGCAGCTTCCGGAAGATGATGAGAAGGCAGACCGTATTATCAGATATTTCAGAGAAAAAGGCCTGAATCCGGAGGAGGTGAATGCGGATGTTAAATCAGCAGGAAATCATAATGATAATTGAAGGACTCAGAGACACCCTGATCATCGTAGGTTTCTCGACTGTCTTCGGATATGTTCTCGGACTGCCTCTCGGAATAATCCTTGCTGTGACCGATAAAGGAGGAATAAAGCCCAATGTCATCGTCTACAAGACTCTTGATCTTGTGACAAACGTCCTCAGAAGTTTTCCCTTTATCATTCTGCTTGTTGTTCTTATTCCGGTAACAAGAGCGATAGTCGGAAAGAGCTACGGAATCGGTGCGACAATAGTGCCGCTCGTTTTCGCTGCGGCACCCTTCATAGGAAGAATGGTCGAGAGTTCTCTCAAAGAGGTTGATAAGGGAGTTATTGAGGCTGCCCAGAGTCTCGGTGCGGGTAACGGAACCATAATCTTCAAGGTCCTTATAGCGGAGGCAAGAACATCTCTTTTGGTAGGCGCAACGATCGCATTCGGAACTATCCTCGGATATTCCGCAATGGCCGGTGCCGTCGGCGGAGGCGGTCTCGGAAGCATCGCGATAAGATACGGCTACAACAGATTTCAGCCCCAGATCCTCTGGCCCTCGGTCATCATACTCATACTTCTCGTGCAGCTGTTCCAGATAATCGGAATGAGGATATCTAAGAAGCTCGACAGAAGAAAGAAATGAACAAATAGATGATCTGATGGTTTAATGCTCATTTGCATATTACGGCCCTTTCTCGGGATCCCATCTGTCCCGGGGAAGGGCCGTTTTTTGCTGTGAAAAACTGTGTGTTTTGGCCGGAGCCGAAAAAAGTGTTGACTCTTGTCTGTTATAGGTGTATATATAACACATGAACAGTTACCGACAACAGGGAGCATTTGAAATGAGGCAGTCATGATCATATCCCAGTCATCAAAAGATCCAATATACAGGCAGATATCGGACAGTTTCCGGTCAGACATCCTGGAAGGGCGGCTTAAGGGAGGCGAATACCTGCCGAGCATAAGAGGCCTGGCCAAGGAACTGCGCATCAGCGTCATAACGACAATGAAGGCTTATGAACAGCTGGAGAGCGAAGGACTGATCACCGCGGTTCAGGGAAAGGGCTATGTCGTCAACGAGCAGAACACCGATATGCTGAGAGAACAGCATCTGAGAAAGGTTGAAGATGCATTGACGGAGGCCATATCCTCAGCCAGGATCGCGGGTCTTTCGGATAAAGAATTGATGGAAACATTAAAAATATTACTTAGAATCAGGGAGAATTGAAATGGAATTTGAAAGCGTAATTCACGGAGAATCGATCATCAAGAGGTATAAGGGATTTGAACTCAATATTCCCACGCTTGATGTTCCCAAGGGGTTTGCCACGGCTCTCATCGGAGAAAACGGCGCCGGCAAGACTACACTTCTGGATATACTGGCGGGAATTAGACTTGATTATCAGGGAAACCTTAAGTTCTTCGGTAAGTATGATGATGGTGACAGGGAGAACAAGCCCGAGGTCAAGAACAATATAGGATATGAAGGAACCGGTAATTACTATCTTCCTTCCTGGACAATGAAGCAGGCAAGAGAGATACAGAGTCTTCTTTTTGCAAATTTTGATGAGGCAAGATACAGGGATATCTGCGCAAAACTTGCCGTACCCGATGACGATAACAAGAAGGTTTCCGATCTTTCCGACGGAAACAATATGAAGATCAAGCTTGCGGGAGTTCTTTCCAGGGATACCGAACTACTTATCCTCGACGAGCCCGCTTCTCCTCTCGATCCTCTTATGAGAGACAAGCTCAATGATATGATCAGGACCTATCTTAATGAAAAGGAAGGCGAAAGATCCGTTCTCTTTTCAACACACAATATATCGGATATGGAGTCGGTTACCGATTATGCGATCATCGTCGAGAACGGAACTGTCGTTGAAGCCGGATTTGTGGAAGAACTCAAGGAAAAGTACATCCTTGTAAAGGGCGATAAGAAGGATGAGGAAGAGGCTTCAAAGGCACTGTACTCCAAGACATCCAACAATTTCGGTTTTGAGGGAATATGCCTTTCGTCCAGACTCGATGAACTTGCCGGACTTCCTGTCGTAAAGGAGACTCCCACTCTTTCCCAGATATGTGTAGCTGTCATGAAGCAGAATTCCAAGCTCTACGGAGTGAACTGAGAAAGGGAAAACGGAGAAAAAGGCAATGAAAAAATACATCACAGCATACAGGGTATTTACTCCTGATATGTATACTCTTTTCGCCTTTCTCGGCGGAAGCATCGTCCTTATCGCAATCGGTGCGTTCATGAATACGATAACTTTACCGGGGATGGCACTTATAGTCGTATCCTGCCTGTTATCATCGCTCGATGTGCTCTGCGATTACTTCGTATTTCAGAGCATCTTTTCAAAGGATTTTGCATTCGGTATCCTTGCAAATTCACACAAAGGATATGACGTGCTCAGAATGGGCGTCCGCGGTGACCAGTTCAGAAGATTCATCCAGATCGTCATAGTGGAATTTGCGACCGGAATGATCCTGAAGAACAGGATGTTTGAAGCCGGATATTTCAGCAGCACGGCGAACTATTTCGGCTTTATCACGATCGTTGCGCTGGCCGTATATTTCGGAAATACTCTTTCATTAAATGTTACGAGAAGATTCACCAATTACGCGGAAGGCATCCTGCCGATAAGTCTTTTCAGCACGCTGGAAACGGCGATGGTCTTTGGTATCTCGATGATCTATCTGAGAGAGGCTGCTGGTTATGTGCCTGTAATGCCGCTCATGGTGGTTTTTGTGATCCTGTCCGTGATCGCGACATATTGCATGTGTGAGAGAGTCAATCTGAGATTCAGGGATTCTTTCGGTGAAAGAAAGACAGGACGTTTCGGAGACGATTCCAAAAAGAAGATGATCGTATTTCTTGCGATCGCATTCGGAGTCGACTTTGCCATGATCCCCCTTATGAAATACGGATTTGACCGTGGGATCGAGCTGTCTGTATTCCTTGTTGCGCAGATGATGTATCCCGCATGCGGCGTTGTTCTTGCAAAGCTTGGTTCATACAATGAAGGAAAGCTTCCGAAGGCGGCATATGTAACGGTTCTTTTCCTCGGTGCGGTCTGCATGCTGCTTTCGGCGATGGCAGTCACAATGCCGATGGATACTGAGGTTGCCGGAATATCCATGTCGATGTACTACCTGATCTCCAACTATGTGGTGATCGTCTTCGACATCTTCTTCATTGTGTTTGTGTGTGCGTGCGGTAAGGAAAAAAGAGAAAATGCCGGATTTAGATTCCGCAAGCCTCTGCAATCCGTCTTATTTATGCTCCTGCATGTAATCCTGTATTTTACATACTTCCTGATAGCATCTGTTCTGTTCAGTAAGATGGCGGGCATAGACTTCAGCATCGTTGATGATTATGTCAGGGTGATCTTTTCGGAAAAAGCACCGGTATTATGGATCAGCATGATGATAAATCTGCCTCTGACCTTCGTGATGTTCCTGGGAGAGGAATACGGGTGGAGATATTTCTTCCAGCCAAGGATGCAGAAGAAGTTCGGCACCGCTCTCGGAACCGTGCTCCTCGGAATTGTATGGGGACTGTGGCATGCAGGTGCGGATTTTATGTATTACTCTTCCGAGACCGGTCCTCAGATGCTTGCGGCACAGATTGTTGCATGCGTTGCCATGGGAATCTTCTTCGGATATGCGTATATGAAGACCGGAAATATCTGGGTTCCCACTGTGATGCACTTTTTCAACAACAATATAATCAGTGTGTTGAGCGGCGGAAACACACTGGATGCCATGCAGGGTAAGGTCGTCGGGTGGAATATGATACCCGCTTATGTTATCGCATATGCGGTTATGTGGGCATTCATCTTCACGCCCACCATGCTCGGTAAAGCTCGTAAGACTAAGGAGGCAGAAAATGCTCAGTGAATTAAAGAATGCATATAAACTCGTACAGTACGGACTTTCGTTGAAAAAACAGCTCGCTTTTGCGGTCGGTTTCGCACTGATCGGAATAGTGCTTGAGATCGTTACACAGGGAAGACAGTCCACCGGAGCGTTCTATATCGTTTTATCGGGACTCTTCATATATCAGCTGATCATCTCTGCGGATGTATCGACTCTTGTTCAGTCATCACCCTACAAAAAGAAGATACAATGCTTCTATCCGATCATTTCCGTTGTTCCCTGGACATACATCACATTTACGATAATCGTCGTCATTCACTGGCTGTTTGCCAAAGCGGGCGGAGAGGAACTTATCCGGGAACATGCGATGAATATATTCCTGATCGGTTGCTTCCTTTTCGTAACGATGATATATTTCGGAGTGACATATAAGTTCTTCGTCATATCGACGGTATGTATGGTCATATCGATCACTGTTCCGATAACGGTAGTGAATATACTTTCCAGGGAAGGATCGACATTCTTCGACAGTTACGGAAAGTGTGCTGCGATAGCGTATGTCCTTCTTACGCTGGGTTCGATAGGCTCATATGTCCTGTCTCAGGTAACATATAAATTCCAGCTTTCCGATATTGCATTCAGAGGAATGCTTGGCAAAAAGAAATAATGAAAGTTACTCTTGAAAAAGTAAATACCCCCGAAGAAGAAGGGGCGGTAATAAAGGCGGCAGAGGTCAACGAGGGGATCCGCAATGCGGTGGATCTCCTCGAGAACAACTGCCGCCGCATTTTGGTATCCGAACTTTCGGAGGAAAGGTCTTCCGGCGAGACGGTGATGCTCGGAACGGATCAGATCTATTACACCGAATCCATCGACAAGAAAACATTTATCTATACGAAGGAAAAGTGCTACGGAACCAAACTCAGGCTGTATGAACTTGAAGAAACCCTGAATGCTAATTTCTTCAGATGTTCCAAATCACTGATCGTAAATATCCGCAAGATCAGATCGGTAAGATCCGAGCTGAACGGCAGGATGATCGCGGAGCTTTTGAACGGTGAGCAGCTTGTGATATCGAGGAACTATGTTAAAGATCTCAAGAGAAAGCTGGGAGTATGATCACTAAATTAAAACTTATCTTCAATCAGACGCTGATGATATCGAGTGCGATACTCTTTGGCCTGGGGATACAGGAGCTTATAGAGTATCTGGTCACGGGTGAAATGTATTTTACATGGGAGTGGTATGTTCCTCTTTCTATCATTCTCTGTGCATGCGTATGCTCTGTTCCGTCGGTGATCTTCATCGATGATGAATCCGCAGGTAAGGCGTTTGTCCTGAAAGTGGTGATTCATTTTGTGTGCATCTTCGCAGCAGTGAGTTTATTTGCAAAACTGTTCGGATGGTTTTCTACGCTTGCGGGATATCTGGTCATCGCTGTAATGATAGTGATAATCTATGCTTTCACATGGATCGCTACCCGCTGGCTTGCCAAATCCGATGAAAACAAGATCAATACTGCTCTTGACGAGATCAGGGACGAAGAATAAACAAGAGGAAGGCGTGCGTTGTTTCAACCGATAATCGAAGCATTCCGGCATTCACAGCTGTAAAGAGTACCGCTCTGCGGTAACCCTGAAAGTCAGACTTTTTTAGCGTAGCAGTTTTATGGCTGCTGCGCTGTTTTTATGTGATCAAGAAATGAAACTGCGGAATCTCACCGGTCTGTTTTTCGTTTTATGCATCTTGGTGATCGTAAAATGCATGTTGGTAGCATATCTCTTTTCAGTTTTTTCCGCCCGGATTATGATGCGCTTGTAAGGAACAAACAGCAATGAACGAAAGGATATGACATGAAAGCTATCACGGTAAATAATCTCATCAAGGATTATAAAGAACACAGAGCAGTGAACGGAATATCGTTTGAAGTGGGCGAAGGAGAGCTCTTCGCATTCCTCGGGGAAAACGGTGCGGGCAAGTCGACGACGATAAATATCCTGAGCACGATACTCCGGAAGACTTCCGGTGATGTCAGGGTTTTCGACTACGAGCTCGGCAGAGATGACGACGGGATAAGGGCTTCGATAGGCATCGTTTTCCAGAACTCGGTACTCGATAACAAACTTACCGTGAAGGAAAATCTTTATACAAGGGGAGCGTATTACGGATTATCAAAGAAACAGACGGATGAAAGGCTGTCGGAGTTCAGGGAAGGATTTGAACTTGATGAGATCTGGAACAGGAAGTACGAAAACCTCTCGGGCGGACAGAGAAGAAGAGTGGATATAGCAAGGGCTCTCATTCATGATCCGAAGATCCTCTTTCTCGATGAGCCGACTACCGGTCTGGATCCCAAGTCAAGAAAGATCGTCTGGGACCACATCGATTATCTCCGCAGGGAAAAGAAAATGACGATCTTCCTTACAACTCACTACATGGAAGAAACGGCAGATGCGGATAACGTAGTCATCCTCGACAAGGGAGAGATCATTGCAAAGGGTACACCTTCACAGCTCAAGACGGAATATGCTTCGTCAAGGCTGGTGTGGTACACGGGCAAGGATGAGGAAAGTGAGAAGATCCTGAGCGGAATGAAATATGATTACGATTCGGACCATTACAATATCTGCTTCAAGGAAGGCATTACGGATCTGCTTTACAAATATCGCAGCATGATCACGGATTACGAAGTGATCAAAGGAAGTATGGATGATGTGTTTTTAAACCTTACCGGAAGGGAGATGCAGGGAGTATGAGAAAGTTTATCGGATTAACAAAAAGAAATCTTCTGATCTATTTTAAGGATAAGGCGGCGATCTGTTTTTCGCTTCTGACTTCGATCATAGTACTTGTTCTTTACCTTCTTTTCCTGAAGGGGACATATCAGGATGCATTTAATTCCTCACTTGAAGGAGCGGGAAATCTCGCACTTCTCATCAACGCCGAAGATGTGGATGCTTTTATCAACGTGACTCTTCTGATAGGAATGATGGGTTCCGCGCTCATAACCGTTCCCTACTCCTGCCTTACCACCATCGTTAAGGACAGGGAGAACAAGATCGACTATGACATAAGCGCAACCCCCATCAAAAGATGGCAGATAATTCTTTCTTACTTTACATCCGCTGCGATATCCGCCTGCATCATGACAGGAATTCTTCTTACAGCCGGCCTTGTGATCCTCAATATGAACGGCGGTATCCTTCTCGGTGCTTCGGATATCCTTAAGGCATACGGCATGGTGATCCTCGGCTCGGTATCCGCAACGGGATTTTTCATGAGTGTTATGCCGCTTTTCAAGACGTCACAGTCATCGAGTGCGTTCTTCGGAATGCTCTCAGCAGCCGCAGGTTTCGTTATCGGAGCATACATTCCCATCTCACAGTTTTCCGAGGGTGTACAGACCTTCTGCAATATTTTTCCTGCAACTCACGTGACGGTTGCAGTCAGGAATATTCTGATGAGCGGTGTGATGAACAGCTTTGATTCTTCGATCGCAGGTCTGGACGGCGGTGCATTTGTCGAAAGCATCAGGGATTCATTTTCCTTCAATGCAAGGATGTTCGGAAATGATCTCGGAATGAAACAGAGCATATCCTATATTGCGGCATTCACAGTGGTGAGCATTGCGGTAATGATCTTTACCTATTCCAAAACATACAGGAGAAAGTGATTTATCCGCAGAGCTTCTTAAGGATATCCAGATAGGCAACGGTGAATGCCGAGGGCTTGCTGGAAGCGGGGAGTATATATCCGATCTCCATATAGTCATCAACATCAAGGGGCTTGGCGATTATGCCGGGCCCATTTAATTCTTCATTTATCACGCCGCTGCAGATAGTATATCCGTTGAGACCGATGAGCATATTGAAAAGGGAGGCTCTGTCACAGACGACGATCTCCTTATCACAATCCAGCGTGCTGAGTATCTCCTCCGAAAAGTAGAATGAGTTGTGGCTTCCCTGTTCATAAGACAGACGGGGATAGGGCCTGAGGTCTTCCGGAGTGAGTTTTTTCTTTTTCGAAAGCGGCGAGGATTTTCCGATGAATACGTGAGGCTTAGCTGTAAACAGCGTTTCAAAGACGAGATTGTTGTCACGGAGCGTTTTCCGGATGACGGTCTCGTTGAAGCTGTTGAGATAAAGTACGCCGACTTCGCTCTTCATATGTGCGACATCTTCGATGATCTCGTAGGTCTGAGTTTCCCTCATGTGGAATTCGTATTTGTCTCCGCCGTATTCCTTGAGAAGCTCCACAAATGCCTCAACGGCAAATGAATAATGCTGTGAGGAAACACTGAATTTGTTTTTTCCGGCGGATGTGCCGGTGTATCTTTCTTCTATAAGATTGGTCTGGTCGAGAACCTGTCTCGCGTATCCGAGGAATTCTTCACCTTCCTTGGTAAGACTGATTCCTTTTTTTCCTCTTTCGAAGATCCTGATCCCGAATTCTTTTTCGAGCTCCTGTATGGACGAGGTGAGGCTGGGCTGTGCGATGAAAAGCTTTCCCGCAGCCTCGGTAATATTGCCTGTTTCCGCTACGGTGACTATATATCTTAGCTGTTTTAACGTCATGTTGTTTTTCTTTTCCTCTATAAGTTATACTTATAACGTGTAATAGGTATTATTGATAACTACATATCTATTATAGACTAAATCTATGGATAAATACAGATTATTTGTATTTTACCCGTTAAAGCTGCATCGCTATACTCTTTTTCACAAGGTTCGTTCAATAATTCATTGCACACGGAAAGGAAGAAAAAATGAAGACGGCGGTTATCGGATTTCCCAGAATAGGAAAGAACAGAGAACTCAAATTTGCGGCAGAGAAATATTTCAAAGGTGAGTCATCCCAGAGTGCTCTTTTTGAGGAGGGCAGGGCCCAGAGAGAATACGGTCTCACCGTACAGAAAAACGCAGGCATAGATTTTATATCTTCCAA
>JAFWUY010000123.1 GCA_017524035.1 Lachnospiraceae bacterium
GTATGTTCTCAGAAAGGATTACATCAAATTCATCGCGCTCATTGCCTTTGCGGCGCTTTTCCATAAGTCCGTGCTCATAGTCATTCCGCTTTACCTTCTTGCGACGGTAAACTGGAACCGGATCGGACATTTCATAATATGCGCATTCTGCGCAACGCTTCTTTTCTTCCCCGGACTTTACCGCAGGATCATATTCATCTTTTACCCCTTCTATGAAGGCTCGATGTTCGACACGGGCCAGACCAGCCTGACCAATATCGCAAAGGCTGCTGCGGTATTTATCTTCGCACTTATTTACCGTAAAAAGGTAACGGAAGACCCGAAGCTTAAATTCGGTTTCTACTGCAATCTCTGGGCACTGCTTCTTTACGTGTTCTGTTCGTTCATGCCCGAGATCTCCAGGATCGGTTTTTATCTCAATATCACCAATATATTCTTTATCCCCGCGCTGATACACAGGATCGAGAACAAAAAGGCAAGGACCGTATGGACGGTTCTTATCTGCATTGCGTTTGCCGTATTCTTTGCACTTTTCTTAAAGAGTGCGTATAACACTGATGTCAGGATACTCCCTTATTACAACTGGATCTTCCAGTAAGAGGAAAACTCTTCAGCACCGATAAAACCGTAAATGCAAAAGGCAGGTCTTGCGACCTGCCTTTTATGTACCCGAACTTTTTGTCACCGCTTCTTTTCTTCAAGCGGGAACTTGAAATATCTGACAGCGTTGTTGTATGAGATGTCTTCGACTATTTTGCCGAGTATCTTGTAGTCTTCGGGGAACATTCCCTTTTCGACCCAGTCACCTATGATATTACAGAGTATCCTTCTGAAATATTCGTGTCTCGTGTAGCTTAAGAACGATCTTGAGTCTGTCAGCATTCCGACAAATCCCGAGAGATTTCCGAGAGCTGCAAGCGACTTTATCTGATCTGTCATTCCCTGAATGTGATCGTTGAACCACCATGCGCTTCCCTGCTGGATCTTGCCAACTGCGGTGGAATCCTGGAAGCATCCGATTATCGTTCCGATGTATGCGTTGTCTATCGGATTGAGAGAGTAGAGGATCGTTCTCGGAAGATTTCCGAATCTTTCAAGCGAATCGAGGAAGTTTGCGCACTGGTCGGAAGGTGTGTGGTTGTTAATGCAGTCGAAACCGGTATCGGGACCGATCGACTTGAACATTGCGGTATTGTTGTCCCTTTTGCATCCGTAGTGGAGCTGCATAGTCCAGTCTGCCTTTACGTATTCGCACGCCATGAATGTCATGAATGCGGTCTTGAACATATACTCGTCTTCCTTTGAAACGGGCATGTTATAAAGTCTCTTTGCAAAGATCGCTTCGATATCTTCGTCATTGGCGGGATAGTACATAAGGAATTCAAGTCCGTGATCGGAGACCACGCAGCCCTGCTCTTTGAAGAATTCCATCCTCCTTCTGAGAGCGGTCTTTAAGTCTTCCCATGTCTTTATCTTGCTTACACCGGCGGCTGAAGCGAGCTTCTTGAGATAATCCTTGTAGTCGTGCTTTTCGATGTTCATGGCCCTGTCGGGACGCCATGCGGGAAGGACTTTTACGTCAAAAGAGGAATCCTCCCTGATCTGCTTATGCCATCGGAGATCGTCGATGGGATCATCTGTGGTGCAAAGGAGGGTGACACCGCTCTTTTTGATGAGTCCCCTTGCGCTCATGTCCGGCTCCGCAAGCTTTTTGTTGCAGAGCTCCCATACCTCCTCGGCATTGTCTTCGCTCAGATGTCCGTGAAAATCGAAATATCTCTGAAGCTCAAGATGGCTCCAGTGATAGAGAGGATTACCGATTGCCTTTCCGAGACACGCGGCCCACTTGATGAACTTATCGTGGTCGGATGCCTTGCCGGTTATGTACTTTTCCTCGATGCCGCAGCTTCTCATGAGGCGCCATTTGTAATGGTCACCGCCGAGCCAGACCTGCGCGATATTGTCAAACCTTCTGTCCTCTGCGATCTCTTTGGGAGAGATATGGCAGTGATAATCGAGGATCGGCATTTTTTCGGCATAGTCGTGGTAGAGCTTTGATGCCGTGGCATTATCAAGCAGGAATTCATCATCCATGAATTCCTTTACTGACTTTTTGTCTGAATTGAGTCCCAGCCCTCTTGCGAAAGCATTGGGAGTGTAGCCGGTATCGTTGATGGCGTCCATTACCTTTTTCCGGGTCTTTTCACTGACGGAACCCGAATTGTTGAGGACTCTGGAGACCGTGGCGATGGATACGCCGGCCTTTTCGGATATATCATATATGGTGAGGTTGCTTTCTTTCACTTCTGCCTCCGTATATTATGAAAAATAATGTTATCGGCGCTCTCTTTGCATGAAAGCGGTTACATTATAAATAAAATAACAGGCATTTTCAAGGGCTTAATCTTAAGTTAATAACTAATTAATTCGACATGACATACGAATTTGTATATCATAAACAGGTAGCCGGTCCGGTGAAAGGAGAATAATATGAACGAGAACATCACAAAGAGAAACAAACTGCTTGCGCAGAAGGTCATCAGGGGACTTGAATCCCGCAATATGACCGGATATTATGCGGCGGATAAAGCCGAAGCTCTCAAAAAGGCACTCGAGCTCATTCCCGAAGGTTCGACCGTGGCAATGGGAGGAGCAATGAGCGCCCACGAGATCGGTCTTGTGGATGCCGTAAAGAACGGCAATTACAACTTCATCGACAGGGATGCCGTGGCTGACAAGAGATCCGCAATGATGGATTCCTATGATGCGGATGTTTTCCTTGCAAGCACCAATGCGATGACCGAGGACGGTGTTCTCATCAATATTGACGGAAATTCAAACAGGGTTTCCATGATCGCCCAGGGACCAAGGAAGGTGGTCTTTATCGTCGGAATGAACAAGGTATGCAATGATGTGGATGCGGCGATGAAAAGGGCAAGGAATGTGGCGGCTCCCATAAATGCACAGAGATTCGGCCTGAAGACTCCCTGCTCTTCGACCGGCTCCTGCATGAACTGCAAATCTCCCGATACCATATGCTGCCAGATCCTTATCACGAGATACTCGAGACATGAGGGAAGGATCCATGTGATACTGGTTAATGACGACCTCGGATTCTGATTTGGAACGGAAATGCGTAAAAATCCTTTTAATTGAAAGAACATCTCATTTCTGATAAAATAGTCGGATGTGAGGTAAAAGACAGATTATGAAACTTGCTGATAAAATTTTCGGAACACATTCCGAGAGAGAACTTAAAAAAATCTATCCGATCGTAGATAAAATCGAGAGTCTGAGACCCGAGATGCAGGCTCTTTCCGATGAGGAACTTAAGAAAAAGACACCCTGGTTCAAGGAGCGTCTCGAAAAGGGCGAAACCCTTGACGATATCCTTCCCGAGGCATTCGCCGTCGTAAGGGAGGCAGCAAAGAGAAGCATAGGTCTCGAGCACTTCAGGGTACAGCTCATAGGTGGCATCGTACTTCATCAGGGCAGCATTGCCGAGATGAGGACCGGTGAAGGTAAGACCCTTGTATCCACCTGTCCCGCATATCTCAATGCACTTACCGGCAAAGGGGTACATATCGTC
The DNA here is from genome assembly GCA_017524035.1 of Lachnospiraceae bacterium. Classification (GTDB taxonomy): domain Bacteria; phylum Bacillota; class Clostridia; order Lachnospirales; family Lachnospiraceae; genus AC2028. The sequence continues at coordinate 3,590 of JAFWUY010000123.1, forward strand.
ACCGTTAACGATTATCTCGCAAACCGTGACGCCGAATGGATGGGTGAGGTTCACAGATTCCTCGGACTTACCGTAGGATGCGTGCTTAACTCAATGAATTCCGAGGAGAGGCAGCAGCAGTACAATTGTGACATTACCTACGTCACCAATAACGAACTCGGATTCGATTATCTCAGGGACAACATGGCTATCTATAAGAAGCAGCTTGTTCTCAGGGATCTTTCCTACTGTATCATCGACGAGGTCGACTCGGTTCTCATCGACGAAGCGAGAACGCCTCTTATCATTTCCGGTCAGAGCGGAAAGTCCACCGCGCTCTATGAGATGTGCGATCTTCTGGCAAGACAGCTGAAGCGCGGCGACGATGTCAAGGAGCTTTCCAAGATGGATGCCATCATGGGCATCACCCAGGAAGAGACCGGTGACTTTGTCGTTAACGAGAAGGACAAGATCGTCAACCTTACGGAAGCAGGAACCGCGCGTGTTGAGCAGTTCTTCCATATCGAGAATCTTTCCGATCCCGAAAATACCGAGATCAACCATAATATCATCCTTGCACTCAGGGCACATAACCTGATGTTCAAGGATCAGGATTATGTTGTTAAGGATGACCAGATCCTTATCGTAGATGAGTTTACCGGACGTATCATGCCCGGCAGAAGATTCTCCGACGGTCTCCACCAGGCTATCGAGGCTAAGGAGCATGTAAAGGTTAAGCGTGAGTCCAAGACTCTTGCAACCATCACCTTCCAGAACTTCTTCAATCTCTTCGAAAAGAAAGCCGGCATGACCGGTACCGCACTTACCGAGGAGGCGGAATTCAGGGAGATCTACGGAATGGATGTCATCACCATTCCCACCAATAAGCCCGTTATCAGAAAAGACCTTCAGGATGCGGTTTATAAGACCAAGAAGGAAAAGCTGAATGCGATCCTCCTTGCAACACAGGAAGCGCATGCAAAGGGCCAGCCCGTGCTCATAGGCACCATCAATATCGATTCATCCGAGGAACTCAGCAGGATCTTCAGCAAGGCGGGTATCAAGCATGAAGTCCTCAATGCAAAGTTCCATGAAAGGGAAGCTGAGATCGTCGCGCAGGCAGGTATCCACGGACATGTAACCATTGCCACCAAC
>JAFWUY010000124.1 GCA_017524035.1 Lachnospiraceae bacterium
GTTTCCGGTTTTATGGATAATGTGGATACTCACCATTTCTGCGGGTGCAAAGTCTCTTCGCGTTCCCATCATAATAACATTTGTATATTATGTTTTTAATCTCTGCACTGCACTGGCTTCCGTTGTGATCTACCGTGAATCGGTATTTAATACCGTCAGACTATGCGGATTGCCGCTTCTTCTCTTTATGGCATGGCTCATGCTCGTCATAGGTTCGGGAAAAGCATTAAAGCTTGTTTTTGCCATATTGAGATGGATCGTTGCTGCGGCATATATTTTGTCCGATATCAGATTGGAGATGAGTTACATCAGGGCAATCGCACACGGATCGAAGGATTTTATCGCCTCCATGCTGGCAGTAACGTCAGATATCATTGCGGATGTGATCATAGCAGCATTTGTGCTCTGGATGCTTAAGCCGGAGCTGTTTGATAAAAAAGAAGTGAAAGGACAGTAAGATATGAAGACCAGGATCGCGCTTATGTATGGCGGAAGAAGCGTTGAACATGAAGTTTCCGTCATATCCGGAATTCAGGCTTATATGGCGATAGACAAGGAGAAGTATGACATAACTCCCGTTTACCTGACCAAGAATAACGAGATGTATGTCGGAGAGGATATAGGCAAGATCGAAAGCTACCGTGATATCCCCGCACTCCTTGACAGATCTGTACGCGTCATCATGATAAATGAAGGTGACGGAGTACATATGGTCAGCCACAAGGCAGGCATCTTCGGTAAAAAGACGGACATCCCCGTAGATCTTGCTTTCCCCGTTGTCCACGGAACAAATGTTGAGGACGGTGCCCTTCAGGGATATTTCAAGACTCTCGGACTTCCTTTTGTCGGATGCGATGTTACCGCTTCCGCAGTCGGAATGGATAAGTATGTACAGAAGGCGGTGCTCAAGGATAACGGAATTCCCGTTCTGGACAGCTACATCTACACTATGGCCGATTATGAGATGATGGACGCTCTCATGAATGACATAGAGGAGAAGATCGGTTATCCCGTGATCATCAAGCCCTTCAATGCCGGCTCCAGTGTCGGAATAACCGTGGCAAAGGACAGATCGCAGCTTTCCAAGGCAATCGATGAAGCATATTCATACGCAAGGAAGATAATCGCGGAGCATGCCATAACAAAGCTTCGTGAGATCAACTGTGCGGTGCTCGGTGATGAGAATGTTGCCGAGGCATCCGAGATTGAAGAGCCCCTTCACAGCAAGGATATCCTCAGCTACGAGGATAAGTACTGCTCGGGCGGCGGAAAGAAGACCGGTGCGTCACAGGGTATGGCCGGCGTTTCAAGAAAGATTCCCGCAGAGGTTTCTCCCGAGATGAGGGAAGAGATCCGTGCAATGGCGGTTAAGTCCTTCCAAAAGCTCGGATGTAACGGCGTTGCGAGAATTGATTTTATGATCGATGAAGAGACCGGAAAGTTCTACTATAACGAGATAAACACGATCCCGGGTTCACTTGCATTCTATCTCTGGGAAGCACTCGGAATGAAATACAGAGAGCAGCTCGACAGGATGGTGGAACTTGCACTGAAGCGTGTTCGTGAAGAAGCTGCGGTAACGTATTCCTTTGACACCAATATCCTGAGCGGTGCGGTGCTCGGCGGAAGCAAAGCGGGAAAGCTTAACTGATGATATAACGGGGAGAATACAACCATGCACAGAGATACCACATTTGAAAATGTACATGCTCTCGGAAGAGGTACCAGGCGTGACGGCTTTATGGAACTCATCTGGACCGCAAGCGGCATCGAATTTGACATGAACGTATCTGAACTCGGAATTGTCCTCAAGGGCGGGTCATCCATGACCATGCCGTGGATAAGCGTTTGCATGGACGGAAAATGGCTTGCACATATCCCTGTGCAGGAAGGCACAAACAGGATCACCCTTTTCAGGGGAATGGATCCGGCTGTCAGCCACAGGGTCAGGATCATCAAGGATTTTCAGGCCGAAGTTGATGCCCAGGAAAATACCCTGAAGATCACAGAGCTTTTCTATGAAGGAAGCATCAGAAAGCCCGCCGATAAAAAGTACAGGATCGAATTTGTAGGTGACAGCATCACAAGCGGAGAAGGAATACTCGGTGCACATGAAGAGCTTGACTGGATCACTCCGTATTTCAGTTCCGTAAGAAATTACGCGGTAATGACTGCCGATGCTATGGATGCCGATTTCAGACTCATATCGCAGAGCGGATGGGGCATTGTCAGTGCATATGACAATAATCCGTACAACGTTGTTCCTGCGATATACGACAGCCTGAATGCAAAGCGTAATGTAAGCGATTATGATAATTCAAGCTGGAAGACCGATGCGGTAGTGATAAACTTAGGAACCAATGACGGCGGCTCTTTCGATAATCCCGCTTTCACGGATCCTAAGAGCGGAAAGGTTTATAAGAACAGGAAGCTTTCCGACGGAAGTTATGATCCCGAATCGCTTGAGAGTATTGAAAAGGGCATCGTAGGTTTCCTGAAGCACTTAAGGGAGAGAAATCCCGAAGCACATCTTCTGTGGGTTTTCGGAATGCTCGGATGGGGACTTGCCGATACGATCGAAAAGGCGGTATCCGCGTACAGGAATGAAACCGGTGACGATAATGCATCATTCCTTAAGCTTGAAGAAGCGAAGGGCGAAGCGTTCGGATCCAGAGGCCATCCGGGATATGAGAATCATAAAGCGGCATCTGAGGCGATTGCCGGATATCTTAAAAATATATTGGAGTGATACAGGGATATGTTTCCGCACTTCAATCACATAAGGTCTAAAGAGGAGAGAAAAATGAGTTATTCTGAACTTCAGAACGGAAGCGATATCAGAGGTATCGCACTTGAAAACGAAACAGGAGAGAAGGTCAACCTTACGGATAAGGCAGCATGTGATCTTGCTGCGGCATTCGTAAAGTGGATCTCAGAAAAGTCAGGCAAGACCGATATCAGGATCGCAATAGGACGCGATTCGAGACTTACGGGTGAATCGCTTCTTGCCGCATCCGCAAAGGGAATACTATCCGAGAACGGAAAAGCATTCGATCTCGGACTTGCATCCACCCCCGCGATGTTCATGTCCACCGTGCTCGGTGATAATCCTTACGACGGAAGCATCATGATCACCGCAAGCCACCTTCCCTGGTACAGAAACGGAATGAAGTTCTTCATCGCAAGAGGCGGACTTGAAAAGAATGAGATCAAAGAACTGACGGCGATCGCAGACGGCATTGCTGCGGAAGGAAGAGAGAGCAAAGAATATGCTGCTCCCGAAAAGGCTTCCTTCATGGATACATATACAGGTTATCTCAGAAGCAAGATCGTTGACGCATGCGGAAAAGGAGATAAACCTCTTGAAGGTCTTCACATAGTTGTTGATGCCGGAAACGGTGCGGGCGGATTCTTTGTAAGAGACGTTCTTGAAAAGCTCGGTGCGGATACGGCCGGAAGCCAGTTCCTTGAGCCCGACGGTCACTTCCCCAACCACATTCCCAATCCCGAGAACAAGGATGCGGCAGAGGCTATAAAGGTTGCCACCGTCAATTCGAAAGCCGATCTCGGAATCATCTTTGATACCGATGTCGACAGAGCGGGAGCGGTTCTTCCCGACGGAAAGACTCTCACAAGAAATGATCTTATAGCTGCGCTTGCTTCCATCGCGCTTAATTCAAATCCCGGAACCACTATCGTTACGGATTCCGTTACAAGCGACGGACTGGCAAGATTCATCAAGTCAAAGGGCGGTGTTCACAAGAGATTCAAGAGAGGATACCGTAACGTTATCGATGAAGCAATAAGACTCAATGAATCCGGTATTGATTCGCAGCTTGCCATAGAGACCAGCGGACACGGAGCTTTTAAGGAGAACTATTTCCTTGATGACGGCGCATACCTGATGGTCAAGCTCCTCATCGAAATGGGTAAAGGAAACAATATAGCCTCACTCATAAGCGGACTTGAAGAGCCTGCCGAGAGTGTCGAACTGAGATTCCATGTAGGTGATGTTCCCGATCTTCAGGCAAACGGAGACCGTATCCTGAAGGCTCTTGAGGATGCCGCATCATCCGTTGAAGGCTGGAGTCTTGAAAAAGAAAACTACGAAGGAGTCAGAGTCTATTGCGACGCTTCTCACGGAAACGGATGGCTTCTTCTCAGAAAATCACTTCACGAGCCTATAATGCCTCTCAATATCGAAAGCGATACAAAGGGAGGAGCACTTATCATCGCCAAGGCTCTTTACGGAATAATAGCAGACGAGAAAACACTTGATCTTACACCTATAAAGGATTTTTGCAACTGTTAATCGAATTACGGAGGAAAATACATGTTCTGTATGAAATGCGGGTCCCAGATGCCCGAAGGAACCAAATTCTGTATCAACTGCGGAACGCCGATGGCAACTGAAGCGCCCGTACAGCCCCAGACACCCGGACAGTCTGTAACACCTGCAACTCCGGCAGAGCCTCAGAGCGCACCTCAGGCCCAGGCTCCCGCAGTACCCGAGCAGCCCGCAGCACCTGCAGCTCCGGCAGAGCCTCAGAGCGCACCTCAGGCCCAGGCTCCCGCAGTACCCGAGCAGCCCGCAGCACCCGCAGCTCCGGCAGAAACTCAGAGCGCACCTCAGGCCCAGGCTCCCGCAGTGCCCGAGCAGCCCGTGACTCCCGTTCAGCCTGTATATTTTCAGCCTCAGTATGATACTACACCGGCTCCCATGCCTGTTATGCAGCCCGAGGCTCCCGTTAAGAAAAAGAAGAAGGGCGGCCTCATCGCTGTCATAGTTGTCCTTATCCTTGCTCTCCTCGGCGGAGGCGGATTCGGCGTATATAAGTATTTATCGGGAAGAGAGCCCGTTGAACCCGTAGTCGATACTCCTGAACCGGAACCCGAACCCGACGATCCGGATCCGGAGCCTGAAGATACTCAGGCAAAACAGACCATCATGCTTTATATGATCGGTTCCAATCTCGAGAGTGAGAGCGGACTTGCAACAGCCGATCTTGTGGAGATCAGCAAGGCCAAACTTACTGAGGATACCAACCTTGTTATCCAGACCGGCGGTTGCACAAGCTGGGACAATACCTTCTGTAAGGACGGAACCGTTCAGAGATTCATATATGAGGACGGCAAGTTCCATGAACTCGATGACCTCGGTGCCATATCCATGGTTGAGCCTTCAAGTCTTACCGATTTTGTTGAGTTTTCTGCAGATGAATATCCCGCAGACGATTACATTCTCATTCTCTGGAACCATGGCGGCGGAATTCCCATCGGTTACGGATATGATGAGCTTTATCCCGATGACACGCTTACCGATTACCAGATCGGACATGCTCTTGATAAGACCGGAGTGCATTTTGACAGCATTATCTTTGACGCTTGTAACATGTGCTCGCTTGAAGTCGGAATGGCGCTCAGTGGCTGCGCCGATTACATGATAGGAGCCGAGAGCTATGTAAACGGTACAGGCCTTTCATATACCAATTGGCTCAATCTTCTTGCAACCTCACCCGTATCCGAAGGAAAGTACAGGGAGGAGGTAGTTTCCGATTATATGGAATTCTGCCGTGCGAGAGGAATGGTTGCATCCATGTCCGTCATTTCACTCAGCCATATTGAGCCCGTTTACAATGCATACATCAATTATCTCGATATGCTTAAGAGCGATCTTGAGAGAAAACAGTACGCCGATATCACAACAGCAAGAGACAATTGCGGAGTTTACATGGGAACCGATTCGGTTGATCTTGTAACACTTGCCAATAAGTATGAGAATACCGGATCAACCTCTCTTATCAATTCCATAGTAAATGCGGTTGACTATACCGAAAGCGACTTTGCGTTCGGTCACGGAATCACAGCTTATTATCCCTACGATTACAGTTACCTGTATAACGACGGCCGAATGACCTTCCAGGCTCTTGAATACGATGACACGATCGTAGATTTCTTTGATGAGTATGTCACCCTTTCGCTTGCTTTCCAGTTCGGAGCCACAGATGCGAAGAACTATGCCGGTGACTGGTTCCGCAATGACATCCTCAATACCTATTCGTCCAGCGGATCCTATTCCTTCGGAGCGGAGGAAATATATCTCGAAGCATATACCGCTCAGTATGATGACGGAGAAGAGCATTATTACTTCGAAACCAGTAATATCGACTGGCTCGAGATAGAAGCGCTTATGTTCCTTGAAGGAAATGACGGCAAGCTTTATTTCCTCGGACAGGACCAGTTCAGGAATTTCGACGATGAGGGAGACCTTGTTGCCGACAATCCCAGCTACTGGACATACCTTACCGACAGAGTGGCATGCTATATCGCATATGATTATTACAAGGATGAAGAGACCGGAGAATGGAACCAGTACGGTAAGATTCCCGTTAAGATCAACGGAGTCGAGTGCTACCTGATGGTTTTCTACGATCAGGACAATCCTTACGGCAAGATCACCGGATATACGATCATGGACGAGGAAGGTCAGTATTATTATGAACTGGATGATTATGATGAGATCCAGATCATCTGGTACTGCAAGGATGACGATAAGTATGTTGAAGCCTACGATCCCTTCTATGCTTATGAGCTGGAGCTTTCCTATGATGAGATCGATCTTACCTCCGATGTCACTCTGGTTGTTTACCAGGTAACCGACGTTTACGGAAACATTTATACATCCGATGCGTTCTATTATATGTACGGTGAACTGTTATTCGTAGATGAGTTTGAAAGTTTTTGACGGAAGGGTATCGTATCCGGTCTGCATATGCATGAAATGATGTGAGCATACGAAAGAGGTCATATGTTCCGATTATTTGATAAGATCCAAAATAATGAAGTATATGTCATCGCCGAGATGAGTGCGAACCATGGCGGAAATCTGGGCAATGCTCTTGAGATCGTAAGGCAGGTTGCCGGAACCGGTGCGGACTGCCTTAAGATACAGACTTATACCGCAGACTCCCTTACCATTGACTGTGATAACGAATATTTTAAGATCAAGGGCGGACTCTGGGACGGATATAAGCTTCACGATCTTTACAAGTCAGCATATACCCCTTATGAATGGCAGAAGAGGATCAAGGAGGAATGCGAAAGGTGGGGACTTGATTTCCTTTCGACTCCTTTTGACAGGGAGGCGGTGGATTTCCTTGACGATCTCGGAGCGGAAGCCTACAAGATCGCAAGCTTTGAGATGGTGGATATCCCGCTTATCGAATACGCCGCATCCAAGGGTAAGCCGATGATCATTTCCTGCGGAATGGGATCTCCCGAGGAAATTCAGGATGCACTCGATGCATGCAAAAGAATGAATAATGAAAAAATCGTTCTTCTCAAGTGCTGCAGCGAATACCCCGCAAACTGGGCTGATATGCATCTTGCCAACATTCCCGATATGAGGGAAAGATACGGAACTTATGTCGGCCTTTCCGATCACAGTCCCGGAAGCTGTGCTGCAGTTGCAGGTGTTGCACTCGGGGCATGCGTCATCGAAAAGCATGTAAAGCTTGAAGGCATAAACAGTGCCGATTCCGATTTCAGCATGACCGTTGAGGAATTTGGAAAGATGGTCGCGGATATCAGGAATGCTAAGAAGGCGATCCAGGGTCCCGACTATGAACTTACCGAAGGCGAGAAGTCGTCGACAGTATTCAGACGCAGTATTTTTGCGATACAGGATATAAAGGCAGGAGATAAATTCTCGGAAGAAAACATACGCGTGATCCGCCCGGGCTACGGCATAGCTCCCAAGCATTTTGCTTCGCTCATTGGAAACGAAAGCGTTAGGGATATCAAACGCGGTGAACCGCTTACCGAAGAAGACATCAGAAAATGAAGATACTTTTGCTCAGCAACAACGACAATGTAAATGCACTGAAAAAAAGATTCATTGAAATGGGAGAGGAAGTCATTCTCTGTCATGACAGGGTAACTGTGAATCTTATCGAGGAGATTAATCCCGAATTTGTCGTTGTATATAATTACAGGTCGATCATCAGGGAAGATGTCATAAGCCTTATGGGAAACAGGATCATAAACCTTCACACCTCATACCTTCCCTGGAATAAAGGATCTTCCCCCAATATCTGGAGCTTCATCGATGATACTCCGAAGGGAGTGACGATACACAGGCTTGAAAAAGGACTTGATAAGGGCAAGATACTCCTTCAGAAGGAGCTTTTCTTTGACGAGGAAAAAGAAACCCTCTGCACCACATATGAAAAGCTTAATGAAGAAATAGTATCCCTGCTGTGTGAAAACTGGGATGATATAAAATCCGGAAAGATACCTCTTAAGGAACAGGTGGGTGAAGGCTCTTACCATCGCACCGCCGATCTTGAGGAGATACTTGGCGGAAGCAGGATCGACTATTCCATGACCGTAAAGGATTTTAAAGAATTTATTGCCAGGCGCAGGAAAGAAAAGAAATGAAGGTTGCAGTTATAACCGCTCGCGGCGGAAGCAAGAGAATACCCAGGAAAAACATCAAGGATTTCTGCGGAAAGCCGATCCTTGCATATTCCATCGAGGCAGCCCTTAACAGCGGAGTCTTTGATGAGGTCATGATCTCGACCGAGGATGACGAGATTGCCGGGATAGCTGTCAGATACGGAGCATCTCTTCCTTTTAAACGAAGCATGGAAAATGCCGACGACCACAGTACCACCGTCGATGTAATGTGCGAGGTTCTGGACAGTTATGAAAAACTCGGCAAGCATCCCGATGTTATGTGCTGCATATATCCGACGGCCCCGTTTGTGACTGCGGAAAAACTTAGGAATGCATATGATCTGTTCGAGAAGAACAATGCGGATGCGGTAATACCCGTTGTCAGGTTTTCTTTTCCGCCTCAACGGTGTTTTGTGGAAAAAAACGGCTTCATTGAGTACAAGTGGAAAGAGTACCAGTTCTCAAGAAGTCAGGATCTCGAGCCCTTCTATCATGATGCGGGCCAGTTCTATATGATCAGGAGTGATGTGATGAAGGAAAAGCACACTCTTGTGCCTGATAAAACGGTTCCGCTCATCCTGGATGATATGGAAGTACAGGACATTGATACTCTGGAAGATTGGAAGATAGCCGAGATAAAATATGGTATAATAACACGATAAAATTTTTCTGTTTGAGGGGACGGAAGGTGCACTGTTTTGGGCAAGCACGTTAAAAAAAGTTCAACAAATGAGGTGGGGAGAATAAGACGCATGGTTCTGATAATCATCGGAATCCTGCTTAATGTTCTGTCCGCTTTTGTGATGAACAAATTGGGACTTCCTCTGTTCTTCGATACTTTGGGAACCATAGCTGTTTCCGCTTTGTGCGGTATGTTCCCCGGTATCATCACTGCCATTCTTACGAACATTTTCTGCATGGCATTCAATCCCTATTCAATGTATTTTGCGTTCATTAACGCATCGGTTGCCGTATTTACTTCATATTACACTTCCAGGTATTCACTCAAAAAACCGGGAAGATTTGCCGTATTTGTTATTTCTGCTTCTGTTTTTGTCGGAATCACCAGCTCCGTTGTACAGTGGTTTCTGTTCAAAGGTGCCCAGCATGACCTTCTTGCCGATATGGCAAACGGCATATCTGAAGCTACCGAGATATCTGTCTTCAACGCAACCCTCATCACAAATGTTTTTCTCAATATCCTGGATAAGGGTATGGTTTCTCTGGTGGTTCTGGTACTTCTTGCTTTCATTCCCCATAAGTTTATCGATTCGGTAAGAGAGGTGGACTGGAAACAGAGACCACTGTCCGAAGAAGAGAAAGCATCCATAAAACAATTAAAGAAAAAGGTCAGACACTCCATTGAATCAAGGATCTATTTTACATTGATACTGGTATGTGTCTGGATCCTTATCGTTGTTGGAATCGTCGGATATAAGATCTTCTATGATAACGAGAAGGCGGAGAAAGAGACAAGCGCCTGGAATGCTGCCCGTTTTGCTGCCAGTATCATAGACGGTGACATGATAGATGAATATATCAGACTCGGAGAAGATGCTCCGGGTTACAAGGAAACCCGGGATATGATGTACAAAATCTGGGAGACCGCGGGAGGTATCAAGTATCTGTATGCTCACACCGTAGAAGGTGATGAGTGCGTTTTTGTATTCGATCTTGACGTGCCGGGTGAGGAAGGAATGTATCTTCCCGGTGATGTTGAGCCCGTGGGAGAAGATTTTGTTCCGTACATTGATGATTTCAAAAACGGAAAGGAAGTCGGCCCTATAGAAGTCAGCACATTTTTCTCTCACATGTTCTCCGTCTATACTCCCGTGTTCGACAGCAAAGGCAATGTTGCCTGCTACGTGGGGGCTGATGTTTCGATCGATTATCTGTTTAACAGTATCATTGAGTACGTATATAAGATCGGTTTTATCCTTGCCGGGTTTATCATTCTCTTCCTTGCGGGAGGAATCAAATATACCAGGTATCTGACCGCATATCCCATCAGTACCATAACCCAGTGCCTTGACGGATTCGTTAATGATGACGATTCACAGGAGCAGCTGGATCTTAATGTTAAAAGGCTGAGAAGACTTAATATCAAAACAGGGGACGAAGTCGAAAGGCTGTATCAGACCCTTTGTTCGATGACCATGGATCAGGCGGAAACCCTGAGAGACGTCAGAAGATTATCAGAGTCAACCGCACTGATGCAGGACGGTCTTATCATAACAATGGCGAACATGGTAGAAAGCCGTGACTCCGATACGGGCGAACATGTCCAGAAGACCGCGGAATATGTGAGAATCATTGCCGAGGGCTTAAGGGATAAGGGGTATTATCCGGAGAAGATGACTCCCAAATTCATATCCGATGTGGTACGAAGCGCGCCTCTCCATGATGTGGGCAAGATCAATATCTCGGATAAGATCCTGAACAAGCCCGGAAAGCTCACGGATGAAGAATATGAGATCATGAAAACCCATACCACTTCCGGTAAGGAGATAATTGAACACGCAATAAACACTGTTCAGGGAGGAAGCTATCTCAAGGAAGCCAGGAATATGGCCGGATACCATCATGAAAGATGGGACGGCAAGGGTTATCCCGAGGGACTTCACGGTGAGGTGATACCTCTTGCGGCCCGTATCATGTCCGTAGCCGATGTGTTTGATGCACTTACTTCCAGAAGGATTTATAAACCTCCGTTCCCTCTTGAACAGGCTCTGGATATTCTCAGGCAGGGAGCCGGAACCCAGTTCGATCCCAAATGTGTGGAAGTGTTCATAGATGCACTTCCCGAAGTGAAGAAGGTACTCAGGAAGTATAATCAGGATGTTTGATATTACGAAACCGTTCGGAAAATCCAATATTCTAAAGTCCCTGTCATTCTGCACTGCGGCAGCTGTGCTGGCGACCGCATTCCTTTTCCCGCTGAAGAGTACCGCATCAAATGTGACGTCATCCTATACTCTTTCCGATACGGGGCGCAGTTTTAGCGGCGGCGGGTATTCCGCATCGGGACAGATCGAAGGAGCCGGTTATTCCGCTGCAGTATACGATTCCTCCAACGGGCTTCCCACATCAGATGCCAATTATATCCTCTGCTCATCCGACGGATATGTCTGGATAGGAAGCTACAGCGGTATCATACGTTACGACGGCAGCAATTTTGTCAGGATGGACACATCCGGCGGCCTTACCAGCGGAAGAGGATTATTCGAGGATTCTCTTCATCGTATCTGGGTTGCGACCAACGATAACGGAGTTGTTCTGCTTGAAGGAGAAGAGAGTACTCATTATACATACAAAGAGGGACTTCCGTCCTCATCCGTCCGCTGTTTTGAGGAAGACGGAAACGGAAACATTCTCATAGGAACAACGTCCGGACTCGCGTACGTGGATCCGGACAAGAACCTTATGACCATTGATGATGACAGGCTGGACAGTGAAACGGTCATCAGACTGTCTGCGGACCTGGAAGGCACGGTTTTTGGCGTGACCAAGAGCGGTCATATATTCTCTGTCAAGGATCTCACGGTTACAAGTGTACTTGATTGCAGTGATCTGGGAACGGACAAGATCACGATGATCTGTTCCGATCCGCTCAGGAGCGGATATGTCTATATCGGAACGTCGGAAGGCGTCATATATCATGGACGGTTCGGTGATTTCAGGATCAATATGAAGAGGATCTATTGTTCGCCTCTTACCAGCATTCAGTGGATCAGTTATGAATGCGGCAAGCTCTGGGTGTCTTCCCAGACTGTGTCGGGATATCTGGATGAAGATTACAGATTTAATGTGCTGGATGATCTTCCGGTAGACAGCGCCATAGAGATGATGACATCCGATTATCAGGGGAATCTGTGGTATGCTTCCTCAACACTGGGTGTCATGAAGGTTGTGACCAACAACTTTGTGAATATCACGAAGAATGCGGGCATTGACTGCGAAGTGGTGAATGCAACATGTTTATACAGGGATCGGCTTTACATAGGCACGGGTAACGGACTGTATGTTTTGAACAGCAGAGGCGAGCCTGTAAATAACGCTATAACGGATTATCTTGCCGGCTGCAGGATCAGATGTATAACCGCGGATTCAAAAGGTAACCTGTGGTTTGCAGTATATAATCACGATCTTGGAGTGGTATGTCTTAAAAACAGCGGAAGGATAATCAATTTTACCACGGAAGACGGTCTTCCCAGCAATGAGATCAGATGTGTGGTCGAAAGCTCTGCAGGATCGATCCTGGTAGGCTCTAACGGTGGCTTTGCCGAGATCAGCGATTTCGAAGTTACAAGAGTTGTCGGAGAATCGGAAGTGGTCAAAAACCCTGTATTCCTTACCGTTGCGGAAGGTAATTACGGGCTGATCTATGTCGGAACCGACGGTGACGGAATATATCAGATAGCTCAGGATCATGTTGAAAAGCTGGGACGTGATGACGGACTGACCAGTGATGTCGTCATGAGGATCAGATATGATGATACAAGGGATCTGTACTGGATCATCACATCCAACTCGATCCAGTATATCAGGGACGGAAAGATCAAAACCGTCTCTTCATTCCCGTACAACAATAATTACGATATTTATTTCGATGACAAGGATAATGCGTGGATCCTTTCATCCTACGGAGTATACTGTGTCAGGATCGATGATATGCTGAGTGACAGCATCACCGAATTCGACCTTTATACCAATGCCAACGGACTCACTTCCACACCCACCAGCAATTCCTACAGTGCCCTGGATGATAACGGCAATCTGTATATTTCCGGAAGGGACGGAGTAAGCTGCGTTAATATAAACAATTATTTCCAGGGCGATGTGGACGTAAAGGTTGCACTGGATTATATACTCTGCGATGACGAGAGGATACTTCCGGATGAAAACGGAAGATATACCATACCTGCTTCCGACGGACGTATCGTCATCAGCACTTCCGTAATGGATTATTCGATGACCAATCCGCTGGTTCATGTGTATCTGGAAGGAAGCGATGATAACGGTATCACAGCATACAGGAATAATCTGTCATCTCTTGAATATACAAGATTAAAATACGGAAAATATACTCTTCATATTCAGATACTTGATTCAAGAACCGGACAGGTACGCATGGACCGTACATATGAAGTGGTCAAAAAGCCCAGGCTCACCGAGCTTTTGTTCACTCAGCTTCTTGTGATATTTGTCCTGATCATTATCTCTGCATTTGTGGTCTGGAGGATAATCAAGATCACCTTCATCAGAAGGCAGTATGACGAGATCCGTAAGGCTAAGGAGGATGCCGAAAGGGCCAACAGTGCGAAGAGCAGATTCCTCGCCAATATGAGTCACGAAATAAGAACTCCCATCAATACCATCATGGGCATGGATGAGATGATACTCAGGGAGGATGCCGAGGGAGTTCCCAAGAATTATTTCCTCAGCATCATCAATTATGCCCTGGATATAAGGAATGCTTCGGAATCGCTTCTCGGACTCATTAACGACCTGCTTGATATGTCCAAGATAGAATCCGGTAAGATGCATCTTGTGGAGCAGGATTATGATGTGCAGAATCTTTTGAGCTCCATCGTATCCATGATCAGGGTAAGAAGTCTTGAGAAGGATCTTAACTTTGACGTATCGGTCGATGAGATCATACCGAAAAAGCTGTTTGGCGATTCGGGAAAGATAAAACAGATAGTGTTGAATCTTCTTACGAATGCCGTAAAGTATACTGAGAGCGGCGGATTTTCTCTTAATGTTAGTCTTGAATCCCGTTCCGATGACCGGATAACGCTGGTATTTTCCGTCAAGGATACCGGTATCGGAATACGTAAGGAGGATATGGACAAGCTCTTCTCGGCATATGAAAGATTTGATGAAGAGAAGAATTACGAAGTTCAGGGAACCGGTCTGGGATTGGATATATCCCGAAGATTTGCGGAGCTTCTTGGAGGAGAACTTACCTGTAAGAGCGAATACGGAGTCGGGTCGGAGTTTACTCTTGTCGTCTCCCAGAAGATAATAGACGATACACCCATAGGTATATTTAACGAACATGCGGAAAGCGAAGCCAAGGGTCCTTATGTGCCCAAGTTTGTCGCTCCGGATGCCGATGTTCTTGTGGTTGATGACAATCCGATGAATCTTAATGTCATCAAAGGACTTCTCAAGTCCACCAAGGTATTCGTGACCACAGCCGAGAGCGGGGAAGAGTGTATCGAGAAGATCAAGAACAATACGTACAATGTTGTTCTGCTCGATCATATGATGCCGGGTATGGACGGCATTGAGACTCTTGAGAAGATAAGGAGCTTTGCACCGGATCTTCCCGTGTATGCCCTTACCGCCAATGCCGCAGCCGGTGAGGAGTTCTACACATCCAAAGGGTTCAACGGATATCTTTCCAAGCCGATCGATTCCGCAACTCTTGAAAGGGCGATAATGCAGCATATCCCCGAGCATATGATGTTAAAGAATGACGAAAACGCAGGTTTCACCGAGCTTACGGAAATTCCAGATAATATGCAGTGGATCTATGATACCGAAGGCATCGATGTTGTCGAGGGAATCAAGAATTCGGGCGGTATTTCATCCTACATATTCTCGCTTAACCTCTTCTATGACACGATCGATGATAATGCCAGGGTTATAAAGGATTCACTTGAAGCGGATAACCTGAGACTGTATACCATTAAGATTCATGCTCTGAAAACATCTTTAAGGATAATAGGTGCGACAGAGCTTTCCGCTTTGGCCGAAAAGCTTGAATCTGCAGGAAACAGCGCCGATATGGATTTCATTAACGAGAATCATCCGGGGTTCTTTGATGAGTATCTGAAGTTCAAGGATAAGTTCAAGGCACTCAGGGAAACCGAGGATGAAACCGAAAAGGAAATGATCCCCGATTCCGAACTGAAGGGGGCATTTGATGCACTCAGGGATGTCATACCTCAGATGGATTATGATTCGGTAGAGATGATACTTGATGGTCTGTGTGATTATAAACTTCCCGAAGAAGTGCAGGACAAGGTAGAAAAACTGCGGACTTACCTTAAGACCTTTGACTGGGAGAAGATGGAGGAACTTGTATGATAAGGTCCAGAATGATCTTTACGGCAGAAAAAGAAAACTTTCTGACCAGGGTCCTTGTTAAGAAAGCAAAAGACGCAGGGGTGGATTGCAGATTTGTTGGCTGCAGTGTAAATGATATTAATTCCGCACTGGAGGATGTTGTTCTTATAGTTCTTTTTCTTG
The DNA here is from genome assembly GCA_017524035.1 of Lachnospiraceae bacterium. Lineage (GTDB taxonomy): Bacteria > Bacillota > Clostridia > Lachnospirales > Lachnospiraceae > AC2028. The sequence goes on from JAFWUY010000124.1 coordinate 15,718, forward strand.
ATGACAATACCCAGCCCGGAAAGGATATCCTCTTTTACCTCAAGGATCTGATGGAGGAGAAGGATGTCCGTATGATCGTTATCGGTGATCATAACGATGTGAAATTCGTAACTGACAATATGCCCGGAGATCTTATCATTTCCACCTTTACCAGACCTGTGGATAATGAGATGTATGTAAAGGCCATAACCGGATACATCAGTATGCATGAATCCGGAGAATTTAAAAAGAGCATCCTGATAGTTGACGATGACCCGAATTATCTGGCTCTCGTAAGAGAATGGCTCCGCGGAACTTATAAGGTGTTTATGGCCAATTCGGGACTTCAGGCCATAAAATGGCTTGGGAAGAACAGGGTCGATCTGATACTTCTGGATCATGAAATGCCGGTAACAAGCGGCCCCCAGGTTCTTGAAATGCTCAGAAGCGACGAAGAGACCAAATCGATCCCGGTTATGTTTCTTACCGGAAAGGGTGATAAGGACAGCGTTATGTCCGTTGTATCACTCAAGCCCGAAGGTTATTTCCTTAAGAATATACAGAAAGATGAGCTGCTCCAGAAACTCAGCGATTATTTTGTAATGCATAAATAAAATGCCCGGCAGAGGTGCCTGCGGATGTTTGAGCTTATAAGAACACATCAATTGAATATTATGCTGTGTCTTTGCGCCATATGCGTGATGATCGCTATTCTTCTTGCGTTTACGAAGTTCCTTCCCATTCGCCGCAAGATGTGTCTGATCTATATGGAGATATGTGCGACCTTGCTTCTGTATTTCGACAGGCTGGCCTACGTTTATTCCGGTGATACGTCAGGGACCGGCTACATCATGGTAAGGGTTTCCAATTTTGCCGTTTTTTTCCTTACCTCCGCTGTTGTATTTATCTTTAACGGATATCTCAGGGAATCCGTATTCAGCGATATGAATCTTAAGTCATTGCCCAAGAGACTTATCGCAGTCTCGGGTGCGTCCGTCCTTGGAATGCTTCTCTCCGTGATTTCCGCATTTACCGGTCTGTATTATTACTTTGACGAGATGAACAGATATCACAGGGGACCGGGATTTCTGTTATGCTACATAGTTCCGGTACTCTGTCCCATTATCCAGTACACCTGCATCTTCGAATACCGGAAGAAGATCAGACATTATATTTATATTGCACTGACTCTGTATATCTTCATGCCCATAGCGGTGGGAATACTTCAGATATTCACCTATGGTCTTTCCATTGTAAATATGGCAATGGTTGTTGTGTCGATTCTTTTGTATATATTTACTTATCTGGATGTTAACGAAGAGGTGGTAAGGGTTCATAAACTCGAGATGAAGAATCTCATTGAGGAAAGAAAGACCATGAAACACCTTTTTGATCAGACAGCCAGGGCGTTCATGCATGCTCTTGATTCAAGGGATGAATACACAGTCGGCAGATCCGAAAAACTGGCTGATATCTCGCGAATGATCGCGGAAGAAAGCGGGTTTGATGAGAAAAAGTGTGATGAGGTTTATTATGCGGCCCTTCTGAGTGATATCGGAATGGTGACAATGCCCGATTCTGTATATGAAGACACGGAATCACCCGACGATGACGACCAGCAGCTGATCAGGAAAAAGCCCGTCTTTTCGGCCGATATACTTGCGGCTATCAATGAATATCCTTACCTGTCGGAAACCGCAAGATATGTGAATGAAAGATATGACGGAACCGGTTATCCGGAAGGATTATCAGGCAAGAATATTCCCGATTATGCCAGAGTGATCGCCGTTGCGGATGCTTATGTTAAGTTTGCTTCCGTTGGAAAGAATCACAATCCGCTTCCGGCACCGATCATCAGAGAGGAATTTCTGAAGAATGCCGGGACGGTCTATGATCCCGATTATTCCTCCGCACTGGTCGCGATGCTCGATTCCGGGAAGATATTGCCCATCACCGGAGTGGATGACAATAAAGAATCCGACCTGGAAGACGAGATAACCTGCGATGACTACAGAGAACATGTCTCTACCGGAGTCAGGCTCAGGAATAATATGATACGCATCACGTTCAAATGTGAGCTTGAGACCGGCGACAGAGCGGATTTCAGTATGCCTTCCCTTATCCTTTTTGATTCATATGACAGACGTGTTCACTCCAATCCCCAGACCGTCGAGGATTATCACTATATTGAATACGGTGAGATCTGGTTCGACGGACACTTCATATCAACGGAAGCAAGAGCGATGCAGAGGAATGCTGTCGTAACCCTGGAGGAATCGATTCCCGGAGCGGAGTATATTGTTACCTCCATCAGATATGAGGATCATGTCAAGGTATATACCGAATTCGGCGATGATAAACATGAATTTACGGTGGTACTCCCGGACCGTTCCAAGGCATTTTATATCGGCCTTACGGGAGAACATTGCAGGCTTTATGATATCAGCGTAACTCCTGTAAGGGATTCACGTGATGATGATATTGAGAAGATAGCTGAAGAGATAGGTTATATCGACAGGATCGAATCCGACCTGCCCAATGTTCAGATCGATCGTCCGATGTCGGCTTCAACAGCCGGTATCAGGATAGATGACAGGCTGCATCTTGAGTTCCATTCCATGAGTCTTCCTTCATCGAGTCTGGTATGGCATTGCCCGTACATAATCCTGTATTATTCCGATGATGAGAAGGTAAACGGTAAGGGATATACCGAGTATGCTGTGATTAAACTTAACGGTGAGATCACTTCCGATGAGAGTCTCTGCAGCAATACCTTTGAAATGAAGAAAAAGTCAAACTTCCCCGGATGGAATGAATGGAAGATATTCAATAAGAAGGGGCTGGAGTATTCAGTGGAGTTCGTAAAGAAAGGCAATAAGCTGACTCTGATAACGGATACCCTGGGCATCAGCATAGAAAACTTAACAACGGTCAAAAGCGGCAAGGGTAATATCTATGCCGCCGTATCCGGAGACCAGGTTGCCATCACCGATATCCGCATCGGATAAGAAACATTTCGGTCTGAAAAACAGTCGCAGGGATTTTCCCTGCGACTGTCTGTTTATGATATGTACTTTGTGAACCGTATTTACTCTCTGATCTTTCTCTTTGCCGCTTCAAGCATCAGCTTGATACGGTTGAGCTGGTTAACCTCGGAAGCACCGGGATCGTAATCGATCGCTACGATATTGGAACCGGGATGTGCGTGTCTGATAGCCTTTATTACACCCTTTCCGACAACGTGGTTGGGAAGACATGCGAAGGGCTGGCAGCATACGATATTGGGCACACCGTCATGTATAAGCTCGATCATCTCACCGGTAAGGAACCAGCCTTCACCTGTCTGATTACCGATGGATACGATGGGCTTGGCAAGCTCCGCAATCTCCCTGATGGGAGTCTGTGGAGTGAAGTGCTTGCTCTTTTTAAATGCCTTGGTGCAGGTGCCGCGCAGAGGATGCTCGATGGCCCAGATTCCGAGGTTGCAGTATCTCTTTGTTTTCTTGCTCATTCCGAGCTCATCAGCTTTGTAAACCTGGTTATAGAAGCAGTAGAGCATGAAGTCCATAAGGTCCGGTGATACCGCTTCGGCACCTTCGCTTTCAAGGAGATCGACAAGATGGTTGTTTCCCGAAGGAGAGTATTTGACAAGGATCTCACCCACGATACCTACTCTGGGCTTGATAAGGCACTCGTCAACGGGTATTGCGTCGAATTCTTCGATCATTTTCCTGCACATTCTTCGGAATCTGAAGAAATCAGGCTTCTTTTTGGTTGAAAGGAATTCCCGGCATTCCTTTACCCACTTTTCATGAACCGCATTGACGGTTCCCTTTTCAAGTTCGTAAGGACGCATGCGGTATACGCATCTCATGAAGATATCACCGAAGGTTGCGCCGAGAGCCAGCCTGTAGATCATATCAAGGTTTATCTTGAATCCGGGATTGACTTCGATGCCGCCGAGGTTGAGTGAGATAACGGGTATCTGCTCAAGTCCGGCTTTCCTGAGTGCTCTTCTTATGAATCCGATATAGTTTGTCGCCCTGCATCCGCCGCCTGTCTGGGTGATTATCAGTGCTGTCTTGTTGACATCATACTTTCCTGATTCGATAGCCTGCATAAGCTGGCCGACCACGAGAAGGGAAGGATAGCATGCATCGTTGTTGACATACTTGAGCCCGGTATCGATCGCATTCTTATCGCTGTCTTCGAGAACTACGAGATCATAGCCCGCGGATCTGAATGCCGGTTCGAGCACATCGAAATGTATGGGGGACATCTGGGGACAGATGATGGTGTAATTCTTTCTCATCTCCTCAGTGAACTTGACCTTCTCTATGTTGGTGGGTCTTGTCACATGGGTCTTTCCCTGCTTTTCCCTGACCTTAATGGCAGAGATAAGGGATCTTATACGTATTCTTGCGGCACCGAGGTTGTTGACCTCATCGATCTTAAGACAGGTATAGATCTTGTCGGAGCCGGAGAGAATGTCATTTACCTGATCCGTGGTTACCGCATCGAGACCGCATCCGAACGAGAAGAGCTGGATGAGATCGAGATTATCGACGGTACGGACGTACGAAGCTGCCGCATACAGTCTTGAGTGGTACATCCACTGGTCCATTACGATAAGCGGTCTGTCCACCTTGCCGAGATGCGAGATCGAATCTTCGGAAAGAACAGCGATGTCATAGGATGTGATAAGATCGGGAATACCGTGGTTGATCTCGGGATCCGTATGGTAAGGACGGCCTGCAAGGACTATTCCGTGCTTGCCGGTTTCTTCGAGGTATTTAAGTGCCTTCTCACCTTCGATCTGTACATCTTTTCTTGCCTTGGCAAGTTCATCCCATGCTTCTTCCACCGCAGCGTTTATCTCACCTGCAGGAATCTCTTTGAATTCTTTTCTCAGAGCGTAACCGATGGTCTCCTTCGATGAGAAGTTCATGAAGGGATTCCTGAAAACAACTTTTCCTGTGGTTATCGCTTCGACATTGTTCTTGATGTTCTCGGAATACGAAGTGACAATGGGACAGTTGTAGTGGTTGCCTGCATCCTGGAATTCTTTTCTTTCATAGAAAAGAGCGGGATAGAAGATAAATCCCACATTCTGTGCTATGAGCCATTCGATATGACCGTGCGAGATCTTCGCGGGATAGCATTCGGACTCGGAAGGAATGGATTCGATGCCGAGTTCGTAGATGGCTCTTGTCGATGCGGGTGAAAGGACGACCCTGTATCCGAGCTTGGTAAAGAAGGTAAACCAGAAAGGGTAATCCTCGTACATGTTGAGAACTCTGGGAAGACCGACGGTTCCTCTGGGGGCTTCGTTGAGCTCGAGGGGTACGTAGGAGAAGAGTCTCTTTATCTTATAGTCATAGAGGTTCGGAACACCGGTCTTGTTCTTGACTCCGCCGATACCTCTTTCACATCTGTTTCCGGAAATGAACTGTCTTCCGCCCGTGAAGCGGTTGATGGTTAGTCTGCAGGCGTTTGTGCAGCCTTTGCACTTGGTCATCGAGGTAGTGAACTCAAGGTTTATGATCTCATCGAGAGAGAGCATTGTTGATACGTAGCCCTCTTCGTATCTGTCCCTTGCGATCAGAGCCGCACCGAATGCACCCATGATCCCGGCAATGTCGGGTCTTACGGCCTTGCACTGTGCGATGGTTTCGAATGCACGGAGAACGGCATCGTTATAGAAGGTTCCGCCCTGTACGACGATGTTTTTGCCGAGTTCGGAAGCGTCGGCAACTTTGATGACCTTGAATAGAGCGTTCTTGATGACGGAATACGCAAGTCCGGCAGAGATGTCAGCAACGCTTGCTCCTTCCTTCTGTGCCTGCTTGACCTTGGAATTCATGAATACGGTACATCTTGTTCCGAGATCGATGGGGTGGGGAGCGAACAGTGCTTCCTTTGCGAAATTCTCAACTGTAAAGTCGAGGGATTTGGCGAATGTCTCGATGAAGGATCCGCAGCCCGATGAGCATGCTTCGTTAAGGAGCACGGAATCAACGGTGCCGTTTTTTATCTTGATGCACTTCATATCCTGGCCGCCTATATCGAGAATGCAGTCGACCTTCGGATCAAAGAATGCAGCGGCTGTATAGTGTGCGACGGTCTCAACCTCTCCGTCGTCAAGCAGGAATGCGGACTTAAGGAGTGCTTCGCCGTATCCGGTGGAGCATCCGCGTGCGATCCTTGCGCCTTCGGGGAGTTTTTCTTTTATCTCGGTAACGGATCTGATGGCGGTCTTTAAAGGACTTCCGTCGTTGCCCGAATAGAATGAGTAAACGAGCTTTCCGTTTTCATCCACGAGTGCGATCTTGGTGGTTGTGGAACCGGCATCGATACCCATAAAGAGGTTTCCGGTTGCCTCGGAAAGGTTGCCTTTTTCAACCTTTGTCTTTTCGTGACGGGATTTGAAGTCCTCATACTCGCCTTCATTTGCGAATAGCGGATCCATTCTCGCAACTTCGAATTCCATCTTGATGGGAGAGGCGAGCTTGCCGGTCATCTCTTCAAGTGAAATTCCGTTTTCACCTTCGGTGCAGAGTGCGGAACCGATTGCAGCGAAAAGATGTGAATTATCCGTATTCATGATGTGCTCATCGTCGAGCTTCAGGGTACGGATGAATGCTTTCTTGAGTTCCGGAAGGAAGTGCAGGGGACCGCCGAGAAACGCTACATGTCCTCTTATGGGCTTTCCGCATGCAAGACCGGAGATGGTCTGGTTTACCACAGCCTGGAAAATGGATGCTGCAAGGTCTTCCTTGGTGGCTCCTTCATTGATGAGGGGCTGGATATCGGTCTTGGCGAATACTCCGCAGCGGGCTGCGATGGTATACAGGGATTTGTAGCTTTCGGCGTATTTATTGAGTCCGGCGGCGTCGGTCTGAAGAAGGGATGCCATCTGGTCGATGAATGAGCCTGTTCCCCCTGCGCAGATACCGTTCATTCTCTGCTCGGCATTGCCGTTTTCAAAGTAGATGATCTTGGCATCCTCACCGCCCAGCTCAATGGCCACATCCGTGCCGGGGCAGAGAGTGCGCAGTGAAGTGGATACCGCGATAACCTCCTGTGTGAAAGGAACGCCGAGATGCTTTGCCAGTGTAAGACCGCCGGAACCGGTGATCATGGGATAAATATCAATATTACCGAGCTTCTTGTAAGCGTCGTTAAGAAGGTCGCTCAGGGTTTCCCTGATGCGTGCGAAATGTCTCTTGTAGTCTGAAAAGAGAATATTATTGTCTTTATCAATGAATGCAACTTTGACGGTGGTTGATCCGATATCGATACCGAGTCTTGCGCTGCCATCCGTTTTGCCGTTTAAAACCTCTGCCATTTCAACCTCAAAATCTGATGCGGGCCTTTTAAGCCCCCGTTTTGCATTTATTAAGTAAGAATTTTAGCTAACGTTGTCAATTATAGTGGCAAAAGGGGGTAAAAGCAACTTTTTTTACCGCATTAAAGTTTTATTAAGCAGGGCCGTCCCGCCTTGTTTAAAAGAGCGGAAAATGGTAAAATTTAACAGAATTTATAGATTTTTTTAGGAGATATCTGTCTTGAACAGTTTTAATAATAAAATTCGCAGGTTCGTCATACCTAATCTGACACTCTGGCTTATCGCCGGATATGTCGTCGGATATATTATATCCATGGTAAACAGTTCATTTTTGTACTGGCTGTCGCTTGACCCATACAAGATCCTTCACGGACAGGTATGGAGACTCATTACCTGGGTCATCATTCCGCCCAATATGCTCGGAAGCGATCCTTTGGGTCTTTTCTTTGTCCTTCTGATGCTTTTCTGCTGTTATTCCATAGGAAATATCCTGGAAAGAGTCTGGGGAACCGTAAAATACAATATCTTTATATTCACGGGTATAGCACTTGCGATAATCTGTGCTTTTATCTATCTGCTCATAATACGTTTTTCGGCTGATTATGAAGCTTTTGTCGCCCTGGAGAATGCAAACCTGGCTATGGACTGGTTTGCGTTCAGTACTTATTACATTAATGTTTCCATATATATAGTCTTTGCCATGACCTACCCGAACAACATAGTAAGGCTGTATTTCATTCTTCCCGTCAAGATGAAATGGCTCGGTATTATCGATACCGTTTATCTGCTCTATATCTTCATAAGGGGATATATTCCCGAAAAAGCTGCGGTCATAGCGGCATTGCTCAATTGCCTTATTTTCTACCTGTCAAATATCAGGGGAAAGAGTCTCAATCCCTATCAGATCTATCGCAGGACAAGCTTTAACAGGGCATACAACAAAGGAATGTCAAATGCCGGCAGGACGAGAAATACCGGCGGAGTAACCTCCCAGGCATCGGATGTGAAGATGAATCCGAGATCGCAGACAAGGCATAAATGTGCTATCTGCGGAAAGACAGAAGTTTCGGATCCCGATATGGAATTCAGATACTGCTCCAAGTGCGCGGGAAGCTATGAATATTGCCAGACACACCTTTTCACTCACACCCATGTAAGGGGATAAGATGGACAAAGAAGTACTTTTCGGAAAAACGCTCGAGGAACTTCGCCGCAAGGCTGCCGTTCAGGGCGGATACATTGATAAGAATGAAATACTTGAGAAGCTCGCTCCTCTCGAACTCGATGAAGAGAAGACCGGAATGGTCTTTGATTATCTGAAGGGCAGAGGCATACGCTTCGACATAACCGTATCCGAGAATGCGATACCCGCAGGCGATATCGAGCTTGACGGTGTGACTCCTTCCGAGAACGAAGCTGTCATATCCGAATTTGCGCTTGATGATATCGATACGGATTATCTGAATGCATATCTTGAAGGCCTTGAAGAACTTCCCGTTTATTCCGACGGAGAAAAGACCGCGTTTACGATCTCAGCGATGGCGGGAGAAGAACGTTCGAAGGAAAAGCTCATAAACTGTTATCTTAAGGATATAGTCGGCGTCGCAAGGATCTACACCGGACAGGGTGTTCTTCTGGAGGATCTTATCGGTGAAGGGAACGAGGCACTTGTACGCGGAGTATCCATTCTGGATTCCCAGGAAAAGCCGGACGACTGCGAAGGCTTTCTTATGAAACTGGTCATGGATGCCATGGAGGAGCTTATTCATGAAGCGTCTTCCGAAGGAGAGCTTGAGGACAAGATCCTGAAGAAAGCGAACAAGGTTTACGACAAGGCGATGGAACTTGCGGAGGAGCTCGAAAGGAAGGTCACCGTAAAGGAAGTCGCAGAGTATGCCGGCATCTCCGAAAAGGCGGTCAGGGAAGCCATGGAGATCAGCGGATACAAGATAGAATGCATTGAGGATGACAGAGAATCGTGACCAGGCAGACTTACGAAGATTATAAATATTTCATTCAGGATACGGGATATTTTTATGTCGGAAGCAAGTATACCCTGCAGGAGATAACCGAATGCGAGGACATTCTTTTTAAGTTCCGCAAGGTTGTCGCTGAGAGCATCATCCCGAAGTATACGAACACGGATACCCTTGAGACCGTGCTATATTATCTTGAAAAGGAAAGCTTTGTATTTCAGATCCTGAAGCAGATGAATGCGCAGGTGCGCGTCAGTATGCTTCAGACGAAAAAGTCCGTATTCGGAAAAGAAAAAGAACGCTATGTAACGAAGTACATCGGTATCAAAGATCTTGTCGCGTTGAGCGAAGATGACAAGAAGAAACTCAGTGTTGTCATACAGGAACTGAAAGGAAGCAAACTGGCTATCCTGACTGTATGATCATTGACCTTAAAAGGAACAGCCATGGAACTTGAAAAGCTTAAAAGTTATGAGATACTTGAAAAATACGATCTTTCGGATATAGCATCCGTAGGCTACCGCATGGTCCATAAAAAGACCGGTGCTAGAGTGTGTCTGATCGAAAATGATGACAACAACAAAGTCTTTTCTGTCGCATTCAGGACACCTCCAACGGATTCCACGGGTGTTGCACATATTCTCGAACATTCCACTCTTTGCGGATCGAGGGAGTTTCCTCTGAAGGATCCCTTCGTCGAGCTTGTAAAGGGTTCTCTCAATACTTTCTTAAATGCGATGACCTATCCCGACAAGACGGTCTATCCGGTCGCAAGCACCAATGATGCGGACTTCAGGAATCTGATGCACGTATATCTTGATGCGGTCTTTTATCCAAATGTCTACAAGAATGAGAGCATCTTCCGCCAGGAAGGGTGGCATTATGAATATGATGATGAAGGAAAGCTCATCATTAACGGTGTGGTCTACAACGAGATGAAGGGTGCCAGATCTTCCGCCGAGGATATCATCTCTTCGGAATCAATGTTCTCCCTTTTCCCCGATACCGCATACGGTGTCGAATCGGGCGGAGATCCCGACTGCATACCCGGACTGACCTATGAACAGTTCCTGGATTTTCACAGAAGATACTATCATCCTTCCAATTCCTATATTTTCCTGTACGGCAATCTCGATATGGCAGAGAATCTCGATTTCATAGACAGAAAGTATCTGTCCAGATTCAGTGCTCTCGAAATCGATTCCTCGATAAAGCTTCAGGCTCCCTTCAGGCAGCCTGTTCATGTAAATAAGCAGTGTCCCCTTTCACAGGGAGAAAACGCCGATGAGAATACGTTCTTCTCGGTGAACTTTGCCATGGATGCGGACCTCGACAGCAAGACAAGGCGTGCATTTGACATGATCGATTACGCGCTCGTTTCATATCCCGGTGCACCTCTTCGAAAGATCCTTACCGAGCAGGGCGTTGTGGGCGATGTATCAAGCCGATTCGAAACATCCGTGCTGCAGCCCTTCTACAGCATCATAGGTAAGGATGCCGCAATGAGCATGGAGACAAGGTTCGGTCAGCTTATCACCGAGACCATAGAGTCGGTCGCGAAGAAGGGCTTTGACAAAAATGCACTCAGGGCTGCAATCGATTCCGCCGAGTTCAGATACAGGGAGGCGGATTACGGAAGATATCCCAAGGGTCTTATGTACTGCCTGAATATGTACGATTCATGGCTTTATGATGACACAAAGCCTTTTGATTATATTATCGCCGGGGATGATTTTGAATTCCTGAGGGAAAACATCGATACCGGCTATTTCGAGAAGCTGGTAAGGAAATACCTGATAGGCAATAAGCACAAGAGTTATGTCTGCGTGCGTCCTACGGAAGGAGTTCTCGAAGCCAGGGAAAAGGATCTCCGCAAAAAGCTGGATATCCTTCAGAAAAGACTTACTCCCGAAGAAAAGAAAGCTATCGACACCATTAAGGAAAAGCTGGACAAGTTCAGGGATACTCCCGATTCGAAAGCAGCGATAAGATCTCTTCCGATGCTCCAAAGAAGCGATCTTAAGAGGGAAACCGAACACTTCAGCAATATTGTTTCCGATGTGGACGGAGTACCGTTCATATTCCATGATGTCGATACCAGACGTATCGGATATCTGAGACTTGCTTTTAAGCTGGGTGAGATCGGAACCGATTTTGTTCCCTATATCGGACTTCTCAGGGACATATTGTCAATGGTCGATACAGAAAGTCATAAATATGAAGAACTCAGTCCTCTGATCGATCTGTGCATGGGCGGTTTCTCCGTATCCACGGAGCATTATCCCGTATACGGCAAACCCGATGAATTCACTGCCACCTTTGAAATGAAAGGCAAGTTCTTCTTTGAAAGATCCGGTGAAGCCTTTGATCTGTTCAGGGAAATACTTCTCACATCGCGTTTCAAGGATCTTAAGAGGATCAGGGATATTCTTGTTGAGATCAAGAACGGGATGCAGTCCTCCTTCCTTTCCGCGGGACATCTGGTGGCATCGGCAAGAGCCGTTGCATCCGTGTCCAAAGAAGCGGCATATAACGAAAGACTTTCGGGACTTGATTATTACAGGTTCATATGCGGCCTGCTTGACGATTATGATGCCCTGAAGGGAAATATGCAGGAGTGCCTTACATATGTGACCGGACTTATCTTCAGGCCCGAGAATCTTATCGTTGATTATACGGGAAGTTCGGAAGAAGCGGATAAACTCAAGGAAAGGATCCTTGAATTCAAATCGGAGCTTTATACCGAAAAGCACCGTCCCGCGAAGAGAAATATTGAACTTATCAAAAAGAATGAAGGTCTTACCACCTCGGGACAGGTCGTGTTTGTCTGCAGGGCCGGCCTGTATAACAGGCACGGTCTCGAATTTGACGGTGTCCTGAAGGTTCTGAAGGTATACCTGGGATACAATTACCTGTGGGTAAATGTCAGGGTCAAGGGCGGTGCCTACGGGGTGATGAACAATTTCGGAGTTAACGGATCCGCATTTTTTGTTTCATACCGTGACCCGAACCTTACAAAAACCGTCGATGTATTTGAAGGGGCAGCAGATGATGTTGCAGCCTTCGATGCAGACGAACGGGAAATGACCAAGCTTATCATCGGTACCGTGAGCGATCTCGACATTCCGCTCACCCCTTCGGCGAAAGGAACGCTGGGTTTTGTGTCCTACATAACGGGAATGACCTATGAGGATATGCAGAGACAGCGTGACCAGGTGCTTGACTGCACACCCGCCGATATCAGAAGGATGGCTGATTATATCAGGGAGTTCATGGCCGATAACAAGCTTGTGGTAGTCGGAAACGAAACGCTCATCAGAGAAAATGAAGATCTTTTCGGAACCGTGGAGAGTCTGCTGTAAGCATGATTACAGGAGGAAACGTTATGAAAAAGAATTCGATGTTCAAAAAAATTATTGCCGCAGGTGTCTGTTCCATGGCATTCCTTACCGCATGCGGCGGAGCTTCTTATGATTCCGCTTCGGGTAACGGCGCATATTATGCAACTGCTCCCACAGCCGGTGAAAGCTACGATTATAAGGTCGATGACTATGACTACGGCTACTTTGATGACTATGCCGTCGCAGATATGGAGATGGCCTCTGAAGGCACAGCCCCCGGTTCTTCGACCCGTCTCGGGGATTCCGGTGCGACCACTCCCCAGACCGCGGATCTTAGCAGAAAGCTGATCACTACTGCCACCATCGATGTGGAGACCAAGGAATTTGACAAGCTCTACAACGATATCGAGACATATGTCAGAAACGCAGGCGGATATCTTGAGTCCATCAACACATACAACGGAAGCCGTTATAACGGTCAGGTTGTCGAAAGACACGCAAATCTTACCGTAAGGATACCCGCACAGAGCCTTGATGCGTTCCTTGAAGAGATAGGAAATGCCGGCAACATCACCAACAGAAGCCAGAATGTTGAAGACATCACCCTTACCTATGTTGATCTCGAAGCTCACAAGAAGACTCTTATTGATGAGCAGGAACGTCTTGAGGAGTTCCTCAGGGAAGCCGAGACCATCGAGGATATCATTTATATAGAGGACAGACTCGCAGGTATCAGATACCAGCTTGAGAGCATGGAAAGCCAGCTCCGTACCTATGACAACAAGGTCAATTACTCAACCGTATATCTCAATATCGATGAAGTGGTAGAGTATACTCCCGTTGTTTACGAAGAGCCCACCGTCTGGGAAAGAATGAAGGAAGGCTTTGACGATTCGATCGAAGACATCAAGAGAGGATTCCAGAATTTCGCAGTATGGTTCGTATCCAATGTCATCTACCTTGCCATCTTCGCCATCATCATCTTTGCAATAGTAAGATGGATCCTTTATCTTGCATCCGATAAGAGAGCAGCCAAGAAGGCGGCAAAGCGTGCAAAGAAACAGAAAGCCCAGTACGAAGCTTATCAGAATACAATGAACACTCTTGCAAATGCGGAGCCCGTTACCGGTCAGAATAAGGCTCAGGCAGAAGCTCCCGCTGAAAATAAAGAGAACAAATAATTAATGCGGGTGAACGCAGGGAAGTATCCTGCGTTCACCCAAAAGGAATAAAACGTGTCAGAAAAGAAATCCGGATTTGTCGGTGTTATCGGCAAAGCAAACGTAGGCAAATCCACGCTGGTAAATTCAATAGTCGGTCAGAAGATCGCAATCACATCACCCAAGCCGCAGACTACACGCAAGAAGGCGAGGGCGGTATTTACCGATGACAGGGGACAGATAGTATTCCTTGATACTCCCGGCATCCATAAATCAAGATCGAAGCTCGGCGACTATATGATGTCGAGCGCATGGAGCACATTTGCCGATGCTGATGTGATCCTTTGGATGACAGAGCCTTCCGATATCTTTACGGAGACGGAAGAGCTGATCTGTACCAAACTGAACACTTTGGAATGTCCCATAATTCTTGTGATCAACAAGACGGATACGATATCAAAGGATAAGCTCCTCGAATTCATTGCTTCATACAGCAAGCATATGGATTTTACGGAGGTTGTACCGATATCGGCTCTTAAAGGCAGGAATGTGGACGATCTCGTGGATACCGTTTTTAAGTATCTTCCGGAGGGAGAACCGTTCTATGATGAAGATACGATAACCGACCAGCCGGTCAAGCAGATAGCTGCCGAGATCATCAGGGAAAAAGCTCTTATGTGTCTCGGTGAAGAGGTTCCTCACGGGCTCGCGGTTGCGATCGATCAGATGAAGTTTGACAACGGTATGTATTACATTGATGCCACGATCTATTGTGAGCGTGATTCCCACAAGGGAATGATCATCGGAAAGGGCGGAAGCAAGTTAAAGGAGATCGGTTCAAAGGCCCGTCCCGAGATTGAAGAGCTCTGTGAGAGCAAGGTTTACCTTAAACTCTGGGTCAAGGTTAAGAAGGACTGGAGAGACTCGGATATACTTTTGAAGAATTTCGGATTTGACAAGTCGCAGTTATGAAAGATTTCTTTACCTGTACCGGAATGGTCCTGAGGTCGAGACCTGCCGGCGAAAACGACAGACTCATAACACTGCTTGCGGGGACTGAGGGAAAACTCAATGTATTTGTGAGAGGAGCACGTAAGCCTTCTTCTCGCTTTGCCGCTTCATCCGAAAGCTTTGCGTTCGGAGAATTCAAGCTCAGTCACGGTACGAGTGCATATTATCTCAATGATGCCGATATATCCAATTACTTTGAGGAATTCAGGACCGATATAGAGCTTGCCGCATACGCTTCCTATTTTGCGGAGATTGCCGATTATTACTGTGTTGAAGGCGACGATGCCACATCGATGCTCGGACTTTTGTATGCATCACTGCTTGCACTGAACAATCCAAATTTTTCTTACAGGCTTGTCAGATGCATCTTTGTTCTCAGGGCGATCGTTCTGAACGGTGAATTTCCCGGACTGCCGCAGGGAAGGAGCTTTAACGAAGCCGTGATTGCTGCGATAGAACGCATCGAAAACGCCGACCTGAGACACCTTTATACATTTAAACTGACGTATCCTGCGGAGGACGAGCTTTTCAGGCTGACCACAGAATATGAAAAACGTTTCATGGACAGACACTTCAGATCACTTGAAGTACTTGCCGCACTTTGATATATGTAATTAACATCCCGGAGGTATTTATGAAAAAGAAATTTGGTTTATTTGCACTGTGCCTGTCACTCATGCTGGCGGCATGCGGAAACACCGCCCCCGAACCCGAGCCGGAAGAAGATGAAGATGAGATCGTCATTGAACTTTCTGACAAGAAGGTTGAGATTCAGGCAGGAGAAGAGACCGAAGTTGAGATTGAAAATTACGACGACCTCTCCAAGGTCAAGGTAAAGGTGGAAGATGAAGATATCGCCGAGTGTGATATCGATGATGAGATCATTACCATTACCGGTATTTCCGAAGGCAAGACCAAGGTCATTGTCAGCGCAAAGGGAGCTGAGGACGTAAGCATAACCGTTAAGGTCACCGAGCCCGATGAGCCTGTTATCGTCACTCCTGCAGTTTTCTTCCCCGAGACATCTCGTTACACATACCGTTTCGTCATGGATGAAAACGTATGGTACAACATGCTTGACAGTGATCCGCTTTACAGGGAACTTGCTGATTTCCTCGGAGGTCTGCAGATTGGTATCAATTTCTATCTGGATTTTTATAATGATACCGAAACATCCGGTACCGCTGTTATGATTTATGATGTTAATGCATTCGGAGTTGACTTTGCCGATGCACTTGCGGATGAAGATAACTTCCGTGAATTCGTTTCCGTGCTGATGGCTGCCGAAGGGTATGACTATTATGACGATTCAATGTATGATGCGCTCGTTGGGATGAAGGACGAGCTTATCGAAACGCTCAGCGATGAGATCACGGGAGAAATGCAGAACACGAACAATACGTATGATCTGAAGTGGTCCATAGACGGTAACGTTCTCACTCTCGATATGGGAGGCAATGACGTTTATTCCATGCCCGTAGATGAGAATGACGGCTCATTTACACTTTACATATCTAACGAAGAGATCGGAGACAATCCTGTATTCTACAAAGACCTTGCTATGGAATTTCATCCCGAGCGTTGACGGTTTCGGAGCATAAAGAGGGTATGGCTGAGAAGCCATACCTTTTTTGTGTCCCGAAGGCGGTCCGCAACACATTTTATGCCTTGAAGACCATGCCCCGCTGTGATAAAATCTGCTCTGTATGTGAATATTTTTCCCTGAAAGGAAGAAAATTATGGAAAAGACAATGGACAAGATCGTTACTCTTGCGAAAGGAAGAGGATTTATATATCCCGGTTCCGAGATATACGGAGGACTTGCCAATACCTGGGATTACGGAAATCTCGGTGTTGAACTTAAGAATAATGTAAAGAGAGCGTGGTGGCAGAAGTTTGTTCAGGAGAACCCCTATAATGTGGGTGTTGACTGTGCAATACTCATGAATCCCCAGACATGGATCGCATCCGGACATCTCGGAAGCTTTTCCGATCCTCTTATGGATTGTAAGGAGTGTCATGAGAGATTCCGTGCGGATAAGATCATAGAGGATTTTGCCCAGGAAAACGGCATTACCCTTGAGTCATCCGTTGACGGATGGAGCCATGAGAAAATGATGGAATTCATCAGGGATAATTCTGTTCCCTGTCCGACCTGCGGAAAGCATAATTTCACCGATATAAGAGAATTCAACCTCATGTTCAAGACTTTCCAGGGCGTTACCGAGGATGCAAAGAGCGTTGTATATCTTCGCCCCGAGACCGCACAGGGAATATTTGTCAACTTCAAGAATGTACAGCGTTCATCACGTAAGAAGGTTCCTTTCGGAATCTGCCAGATAGGTAAATCATTCCGTAACGAGATCACTCCCGGAAACTTCACCTTCAGAACCAGAGAGTTTGAGCAGATGGAGCTTGAGTTCTTCTGCAAGCCCGGAACCCAGACTGAGTGGTTTGAGTACTGGAGAAAGACCTGCTATGAATGGCTTCTTTCTCTCGGCATCAAAAAGGAAAACTTACGTCTCCGCGATCATGATCCCGAGGAGCTTTCCTTCTACAGCGATCATACGACCGATATTGAATATGCATTCCCGTTCACTGACTGGGGTGAGCTTTGGGGCATTGCATCCAGAACCGATTATGACCTTACGAGACATCAGGAGACTTCCGGTGAGCCCATGGAATACTTTGATGATGAGCTTAACGAGAAGTACATTCCCTATGTTGTTGAACCTTCACTCGGAGCCGACCGTGTTGTTCTCGCGTTCCTTTGCGAAGCATATGATGAGGAAAATCTCGGGACGGAAGAAGCTCCCGACATCAGAACGGTGCTTCGTTTCCATCCCGCACTTGCTCCCGTCAAGATCGGTATCCTTCCTCTTTCCAAGAAGCTTAACGAGGGTGCCGAGAAAATATATGCACAGCTTTCCAAGAAGTATAACTGTGAATTCGATGACAGGGGAAATATCGGAAAGAGATACCGCCGTCAGGATGAGATCGGTACTCCTTTCTGCATAACCTACGATTTCGATTCCGAGACCGATAACATGGTAACCGTCAGATTCCGTGATTCCATGGAGCAGGAGAGGGTTGCCATAGCTGATCTCGACAGCTATTTCGCAGATAAGTTCACATTCTGAATCGATTCTACAGAAACAGGGGGACGGTTCCGCTGTTTCAAAAAATAAACGAAACAGTGGAACCGTCCCCTGTTTCCGGAGATTTTTAAGATGAAAAAGTTTACCTATAACGAATTAAGAAATGCATGGCTTGATTTCTATAAGGAAAGGGGACATGTCGATATCGGTGCCGTATCGCTCGTATCCGACGGTTCTACCGGTGTTATGTTCAATGTCGCCGGAATGCAGCCCCTTATGCCTTATCTGCTTGGGGAAAAGCATCCCAAGGGAACCAGACTCTGCAATATACAGGGCTGCGTGCGTACCAATGATATCGATTCCGTAGGAGATAAGAGCCATCTTACTTTCTTCGAGATGATGGGAAGCTGGAGCCTCGGAGATTATTTCAAGGAAGAGCGCTGTCAGTGGAGTTTTGAACTTCTTACACAGGTATTCGGATTTGATGCCGATCACCTTGCAGCTACCGTATTCGAAGGCGATGAGAATGCACCCAGGGATGACGAGGGTGCCGCTTTCCGCGAGAAATCAGGCTTCAAGAAAGAAAACATATTCTTCCTTCCGGCCGAGGACAACTGGTGGGGACTTGAGTACGGACCCTGCGGTCCCGACTCCGAGATGTTCTTTATCGACGAAACAAAAGCTCCCTGCGGACCTGACTGTAAGCCTGGATGCCACTGCGGAAGATATACCGAGGTCGGTAACGACGTGTTCATGCAGTATGAAAAGCATCACGACGGACACCTTACTCCCCTTAAACAGAAGAATGTCGATACAGGATGGGGACTTGAGAGAAATTTCGCTTTCCTTAACGGAATAGATGATGTTTATAAGACCGAGCTTTTTGCTTCCGTCATAGCGAAGATCGAGGAGCTCAGCGGATTTAAGTATGACGCAGAGGACAAGAATACCCGTTCAATGCGTATAGTTGCGGATCACCTTCGTACCGGTGTGATGCTCATCGGAGACGAAGCTAAGCTTCTTCCCGACAATACCGGCGCAGGATATATCCTCAGAAGGCTTATCCGCCGTGCCGTTCGTCACGGAAGATCGCTTGGACTTAATGCCGATCAGCTTCTTTTAGTAGCAAGCATCTATATTGATGATATTTACAGCGAAGGATATCCCCTCCTTGTCAAGAATAAGGATTATATCCTTGGTGAACTGAAGAAAGAAATAAACCGTTTCGAAGCAACCCTCGAAAACGGAATGGCAGAGTTTAAGAAGATCCTTGATTCGGCAAAGAGCGCAGGTTCTTCCGATATCGAAGGCAAGGACGCTTTCTATCTCTATGATACATTCGGATTCCCCGTTGAGCTCACAATGGAGCTTGCCGAGGAAGCGGGTCTTAAGGTTGACGAGGAAGGCTTCAAGGCAGCTATGGCAGAGCAGAAGGCAAAGGCAAGGGAGAATGCCAATTTCTCCGCAAAGCTTACCAGCCCCGCCGTTTACGACAAGCTTGATGAGAGCCTTAAGAGTGAGTTCATCGGATATGACACCCTTGAGGCTGAGGACACCATCGCAGCTATCGCAGGTGAAGAATCTCTTCTCGATTCACTCTCCCAAGGTGCGGAAGGAACCGTAATCACCAAGGTGACTCCGTTCTATGCAACGATGGGCGGTCAGAAGGGTGATACCGGAATTATAAAGACCGCATCCGCTGAATTTGAAGTAAGTGAAGCGGTAAAGCTTCCCGGCGGAAGGATCGGACATATCGGTAAGGTTGTAAAGGGAACCATAAATAAGGGGGATAAGGCGGCTCTTCTTGTCAATAAGGCAAACAGAGGCGCAACATGCAAGAACCACACGGCTACCCACCTTCTTCAGAAGGCACTTCAGGAAGTTCTCGGAGACAGTGCTCATCAGAAGGGTTCATACCAGGATTCCTCCAGAACGCGTTTTGACTTCAGCTACGGTCAGGCTATGACTGCGGAGCAGATTGCCAAGGTTGAAAAGATCGTCAACGAGAAGATCGCAGAGGATCTCGATGTGGTCACTAACGTAATGGGTATCGAGGAAGCCAAGGCTACAGGCGCAATGGCACTTTTCGGAGAAAAGTACGGCGATACCGTAAGAGTGGTTAATGTGGGAGACTGGTCCATAGAGCTCTGCGGAGGTACACACGTTTCAAAGACCGGACAGATCGCATCGTTCAAGATTCTTTCGGAGAGCGGTGTCGCAGCCGGTGTAAGACGTATCGAGGCCATAACCGCATCCAATGTGATCGCATATTATGAAGAGCAGAATAACCTTCTTGCGGAGGCGGCAAAAGCTGCCAAGACTTCACCTGAGAATCTTGCGGGACGTATCGCACAGATGAACGAAGAGATCAAGGTTCTTAATTCCGAACTTGAATCTCTTAAGAGCAAAGCTGCAAAGGATGCTCTCGGGGATGTAACGGATCAGGTTATCGATGTAAAGGGAATAGGGCTTGTTGCAACTTCCGTAAAGGGTGTTGATATGAATGGTCTCAGGGATCTCGGAGACCAGACCAAGGCTAAGCTCGGCGAAGGAGTTGTCGTTCTTTTCTCTGAAAGTGACGGCAAGGTCAATATTGTTGCAATGGCTACCGACGGTGCGGTTAAGGCCGGCGCCCATGCCGGAAACCTTATCAAGGCTCTTGCTCCCATCTGCGGAGGCGGCGGTGGCGGAAGACCTAATATGGCTCAGGCGGGAGGCAAGGATCCTTCGGGAATCGAAAAGGCCGTTACCGAAGCAAAAAATGTACTTGAATCGCAGCTTGCGTAACAGTTAACCTGACAGGGAAAGGAGTAGATATGGCAAATACATTTGGCAACATTGTCAGTTCATACGGACTCAAGAGTAACGGCATGAACGCAATCGATGTTATTGCGGGTGTTCCTGTTAGGGTCTGGAACTATCAGGGTAATGCCACCGTTTATGTATATGCCGGAAGCAAAGAGAATGCTTCCGTTGTCGCAGCCAAGATGAAGGACGCTGCAAAAAGCGCCGGGATCAAGGCTCCCAAGGTAAGCAGAGATACCATTACCTTCGGTTTCAAAAGTACAAGATACGCGGTGGATCATTATCAGAAGATAAGGGAACTGATCACTGCAAATGCATCTTCCCTTACTTTTGACCAGTGCCCTTATTGTTTTATGGGCAGCTGTGATGTTGCCGGCATGTTCCAGGGCGTCTCCGCAAGGAGAATGCACAGGCAGTGTTTCCTCGGCAAGAGAAATATCGATATGGATATGGTAAATAATTCCGAAGGAAATTATCTTACCGGTATCATCTGTGCCCTGATAGCAGGTGCCGTGATGGTAGCCATCGATGCCGCCATGATCATAGGAAGCGATGAATATTATCCTTTCCTGTTTCTTATATTGCCGCTGCTGATAGCGGGAGCTTTCAGACTCGGCAGAGGACCGTACGGAGCTAAAGGCACCTTATGCCATGTTGTCATAAGCCTTCTTTCAATGTTTTCATTCTTTTACATTCTGGGAACCTACAAGGCCTCCATTATGTATCATGTTACTATGGCGGAAGCTGCCGAATACTTCGGAGATATCATTGCGATCATCATCGATCCTTCATTCATAAAAATTGTCGGTGAATTTGCAGTTCTGTTTGTTATCGGACTTGTGATCGCAATATTTGCCAATCCGACACGTAAGTCCCAGGGAAGAAAAGCCGTACGTCAGAATGATGTATTCATTACTCCGCTTTCGTCCGTTAATACCGGATTTTCCGGAGACGACACTTATCATGCTTACGGCACGCAGAATGCTTCAGGCGGATACGACACCTCATACGGAACCCGGAATACCTACGGTTCACAGAGTACCTACGAAACTCAGAACACCTACGGTTCGCAGAACACCTACGGTTCACAGAACACCTACGGTTCACAGAACACCTACGGTTCACAGAACACCTACGGTTCACAGAACACCTACGGTGATCAGAATTCCTACACGGGTCAGAATATCTACGGAGCGCAGAATTCTAACGTTGATCAGGCTGCTCAGAATAACGGCGGTGACTGGAAAGAGGTTTACGGACAGCATCCCGATAACAACAATAACAATTCGGGATATTAAAAAAGCCTTGACTTTTATATATTCCTGAATATATACTTTCAAAGTACGCGCCACGCGTATAAATATTTTAGAAATAACCCTGCAGTACAAAGGGACTGAAGGGAGGTAAGAGAAAATGTCATCAGTACAGGTAAAAGAGAACGAATCACTTGACAGCGCTCTTCGCCGCTTCAAGAGAAGCTGCGCAAAGGCAGGCATCCAGCAGGAGATCCGTAAGCGCGAGCACTATGAGAAGCCCAGTGTAAAGCGTAAGAAGAAGTCCGAAGCTGCCAGAAAGCGCAAGTATAACTAAGTCACGACAGGCCCCCAAACCAATCGGGGGCCTTGTTTTTTATCGGAGGATAAGAGTTGGATATCCTTATCTGGATAATAATTGTGATAATTGTCCTCGGTATCTGGATATGCACTTTCGATACAAACCGTTTTACCGTGTCAGAATACGGGTATGCGGATAAAAGGATCGTAAAGTCTCTTAAAGTCGTCTTTTTGTCCGACCTTCACTGCAAGATGTACGGTCCCGGAGGGAAATTCCTTATCGAAAAGATAAAGGAGATCGGGCCGGATCTTATTATCTGCGGCGGAGATATGATAAATGCTCATCCGGGTGCCAAAACAGATAAGGTTGTCGGATTCTTACGCGAACTGAGCGGGGATTTTCCGATGGTTTACGCTTTCGGGAATCATGAACTCAGACTTAAGCTTTATCCCGAGAATTACGGAGATGTTTGGGATAAGTATCTGAAAGCCCTTTCGGAATTTGATCTTAAGATCATCGAGAACGGAGCGGTAAAGTTTGAGGACTCCGGGGTTAACATAATCTGCTTTTCCGCGGAAAGAAAGTATTATAAGCGAAATACGAAGGTTGAGATGGATCCTTCCTATATTGCCCAAACCGCAGGCTCTCCGGATCCCGGAACCTTCAATATACTGCTTGCGCATAATCCCGGCTTTTTCGATGCATATGCGGAGTACGGCGCCGACCTGACCCTTTCGGGACATCTGCACGGCGGACTTATGCGTGTGCCCGTACCTGTTTCGAAGAAAGCAAGGGAAGCCGGAGCACATGTTATGAGAGGTGTTTTTTCGCCGAGGATCAGACTTTTCCCAAAATATGACGGCGGAAGATTTGATAAAGGCGGAAGGTCCATGATCGTATCCAGGGGACTGGGAACCCACACAATACCCGTAAGGATATTTAATCCCGGGGATCTCGTGGTCATTGATTTAAAGCCCCCCGGTGGAGTATAATCTAAAACTGTTATGGCAATACCTGTTAAGCTTCAGGTGTTCGAGGGACCCCTCGATCTGCTCCTTCACCTGATCGAAAAAAACAAAATAGACATCTACGATATTCCGATTGTCGAGATCACCGCACAGTACCTTGAGTACATCAAGCAGATGAAAGAGGAGAACATGGATATCTGCAGCGAGTTCCTTGTAATGGCTGCGACTCTTCTCGATATCAAATGCAGGATGCTTCTTCCGGTTGAGGAGAATGAAGAGGGCGAACCCGAAGATCCGAGAGCCGAGCTTGTTCAGCAGCTTCTCGAATATAAGATGGCACGCCGCCTTTCACTTGAGCTCAGGGACAGACAGCTGACCGCGGCACAGGTTATCTACAGGACCAAGTCGGTTCTTCCCGACGAGGTCAAGAGCTATGAAACACCCGTCGATTATGACGAGCTTATAGGCGATATGACCCTGTCGAAGCTTCATGAGATATTTAAGGCGATGCTCATGAGACAGGAGGACAGGATCGATCCCATCAGAAGCCGTTACGGCAACATCGAAAAGGATGAGATCGATATGGATGAAAAGACTCTTTTCATCCAGGCATACGCAAGGGAGCACAGAACATTTTCGTTCAGAAAGCTCCTTGAAAAACAGACAAGTAAGGCAGAACTCGTTGTAGCTTTCCTTATCATCCTTGAACTTATGAAGAGCGGAGAGATCTCCGTATCCCAGGAAAGCATAGACGACGATATCATCATCACATCCAATGTTGCCGGAAATGACGGTGAACCTGTACCGGCATCCGCATCCGAGGATGAAGTTTCAGTCAGTGAGGCAGTGGAGAACTAATGGAAGCAAGTGCAATTCAGAGTGCGATAGAAAGCATACTCTTTGCTTTGGGCGATTCGGTAAGCATCGATAAGCTTGCGGAGGTGCTTGAAATAACACAGTCGGAGACGGAAGATGCCCTCGATGCCATGTCGGAGAGATATGAGCAGCCGGAATGCGGAGTGCAGCTCGTAAGACTTGAGGATTCGGTGCAGCTCTGTACCAAGACCGAGAACTATGAGTACCTTATCAAGATCACAAAGGCCAAGCCCAAGTTTTCGCTTTCGGATACCGTGCTTGAAACCCTTTCGATAATAGCTTACAAGCAGCCCGTTACAAGGATCGAGATTGAAAAGATCCGTGGGGTATCATGCGAGCATGCGGTCAACAAGCTTCTTGAATATGACCTTATCAAGGAGTTCGGACGTCTTGATGCACCCGGAAAGCCCATTCTTTTCGGAACAACGGAAAACTTCCTTCGTTGCTTCGGAGTCACATCAATTTCGGATCTTCCCCAGATCACTCCCGATCAGGTTGAGGAGTACAAGAAAGAGGCGGAAGCCGAGATCAACGTCAAGCTTGATATCTGAATACTAAAAGAGTTCCCTCGCGGGAGCTCTTTTTTTGACAATAAATAGCAATTATTTCGCCTTATTTGTTCTTTAAAAAAACAGGGCGGTATGGTATAGTGGTTAGGATTGAAAAAATGGGGAAAAATCGGTTTCCGAGATTTCTCCTTAAGTTCAAAATATAAAAATTTTTCGGAGGAAACAACATGAGCAGTACTTCAAAAGCGCTCGGACGTATTGCATCCCTTTTCGATGAAGCAAGCTTTGCCGAGATCGGTGCACTCGTCACTGCAAGATCAACGGACCTGAACACAGATCCCAAAGCACTTGCATCTGACGGATGTATTACGGGATATGGTACGGTCGGCGGAAGAGTCGTGTATGTCTACAGCCAGGATGCATCAGTCCTCGGAGGCAGCATCGGTGAAATGCATGCACGCAAGATCGTAAATCTTTACGATATGGCAATCAAAACAGGATGCCCCGTTATCGGCATAGTTGACTGTGCCGGCATGAGACTTGAGGAGGGCTCCGATGCCCTTTACGCATTCGGCCGTATCTACGGACGTATGACCAAGGCAAGCGGTGTTATTCCCCAGATCACTGCGGTTGTAGGAAACTGCGGCGGCGGTGCGGGTCTTTTCTCAAGACTTTCTGACTTCACATTCATCGCTCCTGACGGAAAGCTTTTCGTAAGCGCACCTGATACCATTTCCGGTAATTATACCGCTAAGAATGATACGGCAGGTGACAAGTTCCAGTCAGAGGTTTCCGGAAACGCAACCAAGTGTGCTTCCGAGGCAGAGCTTTTTGCAGCGGTAAGACAGCTCGTTTCCATCCTTCCTTCGAATAATGAAACTTCAAATGACGATCCCGAAGGCACCTGTGCCGACGATCTCAACAGAGCTCTTGCAGTCACATCACCTGACGGTGCTGCCGCTCTTATTGAGAATATCGGTGATGCAGGTTCATTCATCGAGATTAGGGCAGATTATGAGCCTTCAATGGTAACCGCATTCATTAAGCTTGACGGAGTGCTTACCGGCGTAGTCGCAAACAATGCTTTCAAGGCAGGTGCAGACGGCAAGGGTGTTAAGATTGATAATGTTCTTACCGCCGACGGCTGTGACAAAGCTGCGGATTTTGTTAACTTCTGCGATGCTTTTGATATTCCTGTTCTTACTCTTACCAATGTCAAGGGATTCGACACCTCTATCGAGAACGAGAAGAGAATAGCAAGAAGCGCAGCTAAGCTTGCCGCAACATTTGCATCCGCATCCGTTCCCAAGGTTAACGTCATCACCGGAGACGCTATCGGTAATGCTGCCAATATCATGAATGCCAAGGCTCTCGGTTCCGATATCACCATCAGCTGGACCGGTGCAAAGGTCGGTATCATGGACGGAAAGCTTGCATCACAGATCACCGGAGCAGATGCTTCCGCAATCGATGCAGGTATGTCGGGTGCAGCTGATGCCGCACGCCGCGGATATGTCGATCAGGTTATTGCCGCAGCCGATACCCGTAAGTATGTTATCGCATCATTTGAGATGCTTTATTCCAAGCGCGGAGAAGATATTTACAAGAAGCACACATCCATTTGAGGAAGGACATATATATGAAAAAATTCAGAATCGTTATATTGTCGGTCATCCTCGGACTTCTTCTGTGCGCATGCGGCGAAGCACCGGTATATTCCGAAATTCAGACCAAGAGAATGGAATACGCGGGAATGATCGCAACATCCTACGGTATAAACATTATCAGTGAGGTTGCGATGGATCCCGATGTCATTTCGGGTGTTCCTTATACCGATTATACCTATGATGAGCTTGAGAAGTTCCTGGCGGATTACATCGGATTCAATGTTGACGGTTATGCATTTGCCAATGCCGTTGACAGTTTTCAGAAGGGTATTTCCGAAGCCGGTGAGATAGTCAGCATAGGAGAACCGGTGGTGACTCTTGACGGAAATGAGATCATCGTTGATGTGGAGTGTCTGTGCGAAACGAGATACGCAGATATTGAGATGATCTTTACCAATGACGTTTACAATCCCCGTATGATCAGTGCCGCATTCAATGCCAGATACACACTTGGCGAGAAGATGTCCAAGGCAGGTCTTAACACAGTTATCGGTATGGGCACTGTATTTATAATGCTCATTGTCATCGCTTTTATAATCTCTCTTCTCAAGCCTTTCGTCGGTGTTGTTGAGAAGGTGTCTGCATCTGTCAAGGCATTTTTCGCTAAGATCAAAGCAGCGTTTAAGAAGAAGGATAAAGCTGAAGAAGGTATCGATAAGGCTGTTGAACAGATCGTTAAGAATGAAACTGCTGTAAGTGCGGATGCAGAGCTTGTAGCTGTTATCGCAGCCGCAGTTGCGGCATATGAAGGCACCACGGATACAAGCGGTTTCGTGGTTCGTTCGATCAGAAAAATCAAGAGACAATAATTTCCGGAGGAAAAGAATATGAAAAACTATACCATTACCGTAAACGGAACCGCATATGCAGTAACCGTAGAAGAGAACGGCGCAGCACCCGCAGTGGCAGCACCCGCTAAGCCCGCTGCAGCAGCACCCGCTCCCGCAGCAGCACCCGCTCCCGCAAAGAGTGCAGGCGCAGGAAGCATCAAGGTTGAAGCAGGAGCAGCAGGAAAGGTTCTCAAGGCTGTCAAGAATGTCGGCGATGCCGTTAAGAAGGGTGATCCCGTTGTTGTTATCGAGTCCATGAAGATGGAGATCAACTGTGTTGCTCCCCAGGACGGAACCGTTGCAAGCATTGACTGCAATGCAGGCGATTCCGTAGAGGCAGGAGCTGTTCTTGCAACCCTCAACTGATGAAACGAAGGAGTAACCAATGAGTTATTTTTTAAGCACGCTGGACAACCTCGTTCATCAGACAGCGTTCTTCAACCTCACGGTTGGAAACTACATAATGATCGCGGTTGCCTGCTTTTTCCTTTATCTGGCTATTGCCAAACAGTATGAGCCGCTTCTCCTTGTGCCCATTGCATTCGGTATGCTGCTCGTCAATATCTATCCCGACATCATCCTCTCTGCAGAGGAAGCTCCCAACGGTGCCGGCGGATTGCTTTACTATTTCTATAAACTGGATGAACTTGCCATCCTGCCTTCACTCATATTCATGGGTGTAGGTGCACAGACAGACTTTGGTCCCCTTATCGCCAATCCCAAGAGCTTCCTTCTCGGAGCTGCCGCACAGTTTGGTATCTTCGTTGCATATTTCGGAGCTATCTTCATGGGATTCAACGACAAGGCCGCTGCAGCCATCTCCATCATCGGAGGTGCCGACGGTCCTACTTCCATCTTCCTTGCAGGAAAGCTCGGACAGACCGCACTTTTAGGACCTATCGCGGTTGCCGCATATTCCTACATGAGCCTTGTTCCCATCATTCAGCCTCCCATCATGAAGCTTTTCACCACCAAAAAGGAAAGAGCCATCAAGATGGGTCAGCTCAGACCCGTATCAAAACTGGAGAAGATCCTTTTCCCCATCATCATCACCATCGTTGTATGTATGGTCCTTCCCACCACCGCGCCTCTTATCGGTATGCTGATGCTGGGTAACCTCTTCAAAGAGAGCGGAGTTGTCCGTCAGCTCACAGAGACTGCTTCCAACGCAATGATGTACATCGTTGTTATCTTCCTCGGAACCAGCGTAGGTGCGACCACATCTGCAGAAGCATTCCTTAACCTGAGCACTATCAAGATCGTCGTTCTTGGACTTGTGGCATTTGCATTCGGTACCTTTGCCGGAGTCATCTTCGGTAAGATCATGTGCGTCTTTACTAAAGGCCAGGTTAATCCCCTCATCGGATCTGCAGGAGTTTCCGCAGTTCCCATGGCAGCAAGAGTATCCCAGAAGGTCGGCTCCGAAGAGGATCCCACCAACTTCCTTCTCATGCATGCAATGGGACCCAATGTTGCCGGAGTTATCGGTACTGCAGTATGTGCCGGAACATTCATGGCGATGTTCGGAGTGTTCTAAACAGGGGATTTGTTCATGACGGGAGCCATGCTTGCATGGGCGACCGGAAATGAACATAAGTCCCGCACGACGAATGAGCAAATGATAATTTCTGAAGGAAATTATCGGATTTGCGAATTCGCCTGGGATTGCGAGAATTGCGAAGCAATGAAGCAATCCGTTTAGTATAAATAGAAAGGATAAAAAAATGGCTGAAATTACTAAAAAACCCGTCGGGATCATGGAGACAGTCTTAAGAGACGCTCACCAGTCCCTTATCGCCACCAGAATGCCTACCGAGATCATGCTTCCCATCGTTGATAAGATGGACAAGGTCGGATACCATGCAGTAGAGTGCTGGGGCGGCGCTACATTCGATGCATCACTCAGATTCCTCAAGGAAGATCCCTGGGACAGACTCAGAAAGCTTCGTGACGGATTCAAGAATACAAAGCTTCAGATGCTCTTCAGAGGACAGAACATCCTCGGATACAGACCTTATGCTGATGACGTTGTTGATGCTTTCGTTGAGAAGTCTATCGCTAACGGTATCGATATCATCAGAATATTCGACTGCCTTAACGATCTGAGAAACCTTCAGGAAGCCGTCAACGCAACCAACGAGATCAAAAAGAGAGAGGGCAGGGGACATGCCCAGATCGCTCTTTCATATACTCTCGGCGATGCCTATACTCTTGAGTACTGGGCAGACATGGCCAAGAAGATCGAAGAGATGGGTGCGGATTCCATCTGCATCAAGGATATGGCAGGACTTCTCCTTCATTACAGGGCTGCAGAGCTCATCAAGGCCATGAAGGAAGAGACCAGCCTTCCCATCCAGCTTCACACCCACTACACCTCCGGCGTTGCAAGCATGACCTATCTTAAGGCTGTAGAAGCAGGTGTTGACGTTATCGACTGCGCAATTTCTCCTTTCGCACTCGGAACCTCACAGCCCGCAACCGAGGTTATGGTAGAGACCTTCAAGGGAACTCCCTATGACACCGGTTACGATCAGACTCTCCTTGCAGAGATCGCTGATTACTTCGCACCCTACAGAGATGAGTGCATCAAGAGCGGCCTTATGAATACCAAGGTTCTCGGTGTTAACATCAAGACCCTTCTTTACCAGGTTCCCGGCGGAATGCTTTCCAACATGGTAAGCCAGCTTAAAGAGCAGAAGGCAGAGAACCGTTACAGAGATGTTCTTGAAGAGATCCCCAGAGTCCGTAAGGACTGCGGTGAGCCTCCTCTTGTTACGCCTTCTTCACAGATTGTCGGAACCCAGGCTATCTTCAATGTCCTTATGGGCGAGCGTTATAAGATGGCTACAGGTGAGTTCAAGGATCTCCTTCGCGGTAACTACGGTCAGACCGTTAAGCCCATGAATCAGGAAGTCATCGACAAGGTCATCCCCGGCGAGAAGCGTTCCACCGCAAGAAGCGCGGAAGCTACCGGTCACACCGAGCCCGAGCTTGCTTCCATTGAGGCAGAGATGAAGGAGTGGAAGAAGCAGGATGAGGATGTGCTTTCATATGCATTGTTCCCTCAGGTTGCAACCGAATTCTTCAAGTATCGTCAGGCTCAGGAAACGGGTGTTGATGTAAATCTTGCCGACAAGGAAAACAAGGTATATCCTGTTTGATCAAACTGTGTTTTTACAAAGTCCGGGTCCGAAAAAGACCCGGACTTTTTTTGTCAAAAAATATTTCAAAAAAAATTTTGTTAAACATCCGTGAAACCTTGACTTGACTGGATTTTCTAGTTAGAATAACAAACGTCACTTTTAACGGAGTGTCGAAAGTCTAAATCAATCTATCAATCAAAAAAGTTAGGAAAGAATCTGCATGGCACGTAAAGAAAGCATTACCATCGACCACATACTCAGTACCGCATTCGAAATGACCAGAACAGAAGGAGCTGATTCCATAACTGCGCGTCACGTTGCGGAAAAAGCCGGATGCTCGACACAGCCTATCTTCAGGGTTTATAAGAATATGTCCGAGCTTCAGACTGCGGTATATGAGAAGGCTGTTGCGTTCTTCAGGGATTATTATGCCGGTTTCGACCGCATCGGTAAGGTTCCTTTTACCAATCTCGGTATGGCATATATTGCTTTCGCAAGAAAAGAAAAGAATCTTTTCAGACTTTTATTCGTTGATGTCGTTCCCGGAAGGATCTCAATGTATGAGCTTCTTAACGGCGCTGAAGGAAATGTTGTCGCTGAGATCAATATGGCCAAGGAAACCGGATGCCAGGATCCCGGAGGAATGTTCATGAAGATGTGGATCTTCATTCACGGTGCAGCATGTATGACTCTTTCCGGAGATTATGATCTTACCGATGAAGAGACGATGTCCCTTCTCGAAAAGGCATATAATTCATTCTTAGCATAACAGGTTATCTATATGGATCTTAGAGGTGATGTGCTCATGAGGATAAGGGATATGATCCCCCGCATGAGTAAGAGCCAGAAGAAAATCGCATTTTATATACAGAACGAATATGAGACCGCTGTTTTTATGACAGCGGCCGA
Organism: Lachnospiraceae bacterium; assembly: GCA_017524035.1. Classification (GTDB taxonomy): domain Bacteria; phylum Bacillota; class Clostridia; order Lachnospirales; family Lachnospiraceae; genus AC2028. The sequence goes on from JAFWUY010000124.1 coordinate 46,892, forward strand.
ATTAGGTAAAGAGACCGGAGTCAGTGAATCTACCATTGTAAGATTCGCATCCGCTCTCGGTTACGAAGGTTATCCCGAATTTCAGAAAAGCCTGGTTGAGTGTGTGAAGACCAAGCTTTCTTCCGTTCAGAAGATCGATGAAAAATACGGACGAAGCACCCAGTCGGAGATTCTCACTTCGGTTCTCAACGCGGATATGGAAAAGATCCGCGATACGATCAAGAATCTGAATCCGAGCGCATTCGATCTTACCGTGGACATTCTGCTTCGTGCAAGGAATGTCTATATCATGGGACTTAGGTCCAATGAACCGCTTGCGGCATTCCTTCATTTTTATCTGAACATGGTGCGCCCCGGATGTGTCCTTGTTAATTCCACTTCCGTTACTGAGACCTTTGAGCAGATGATAAGGATCAATGAAGAGGATGCTTTTGTCGGGATAAGCTTTCCCAGATATTCCATGAGAACACTCAAGGCCATGGAATTTGCAAACGACAGGAGAGCATCTGTCATCGCGATAACGGATTCCGCTCACTCACCGATGACTCTGTATTCGACCTGTAATCTCTATGCAAGATCCGATATGGTCTCGATAGTCGATTCGCTTGTCGCACCGCTTTCGGTCATTAACGCGATCGTAGTCGCACTCTGCATCAAGGCTCCCGATCAGATCAGAAAGAATCTCAAGATGCTTGAGTCTGTATGGAATGATTACCAGGTATATCTCAATGATGAGATAGACTTTATCGATGATGATCCGATACTGAACTACTCGCTCAGAAAACAGGCTTCTGAAGATAAGAAAGATGAATAAGATAATCGTAATCGGCGGCGGTCCTGCAGGAATGTTGGCCGCCGTTTCGGCATCAAAAGAAAATATAAAAGTCATTCTTCTTGAGAAGAACGACCGCCTCGGCAAGAAGCTGTTCATTACAGGAAAGGGCAGATGCAATATCACCAATTCCGCAGGTAAGGATGTGATCATGAAGAACATCATGACCAATCCGAAGTTCATGTTCAGCGCACTTGATGCATTCGACAATAATGACATCTGCAGAATTCTCGAAGAACACGGCTGTAAGGTGAAGGAAGAAAGGGGCGGAAGGATATTTCCGGTAACCGATCATTCATCCGATGTCATAAAGGCTCTCATCAAAATGCTCGATGAAAAGAATGTTGAGGTGAGACTCAATTCCGAGGTTAAGAGCGTTGAGAAAAAAGAAGAAGGATTTGAGGTCGCTTTAAATGATAAAGAATCCCTTGAATGTGATGCGGTAATACTTACCACGGGCGGTGTGTCTTATCCCGGCACCGGATCTACGGGAGACGGATACGTATTTGCACAAAAGCTCGGACACAGCGTAAAAGAATGTACCCCTTCACTTGTTCCGCTTGAGACAAAACAGCTCTGGTGCAGGGATCTCCAGGGGCTTTCGCTTAAAAATACAGGCCTGAAAATGTACAGCGGCGGCAAACTGATATATGAAGACTTCGGTGAGATGCTCTTTACACATTTCGGTATCAGCGGTCCGATGGTGCTTTCGGCAAGCAGTTATTACCATAAAAGGAAATCGGATGAATGCCGTGTTGTGCTGGATCTCAAACCTGCATTGTCAGGTGTCGAGCTTGATGACAGGCTTTTGAGGGAAATATCCGATAACCATGAAAAGCATTTCATCAATATGCTTCCTTCTTTGCTTCCTGCGAAGATGGTTCCCGTCATCGCGTCACTTTCGGGGATCGACCCGCATAAAAAGTGCGGTGATATAATAAAAGAAGAACGTAAGAACCTTGTCAGGATACTCAAGAACCTGGAAATAGACATCACCGGTACGAGAGGCTTTGATGAGGCTATTATCACAAAGGGCGGAATCAGCGTTAAGGAAGTATCACCCGGGAATATGATGAGCAAGATTGTTCCCGGATTGTTTATTGCAGGTGAGATCCTCGACCTTGATGCGCTCACGGGAGGCTTTAACCTGCAGATAGCTTGGTCAACCGGTTATCTTGCGGGCATCGGAGCTTCGGAATACCTTGAAGGATCAAAAGGAGAAATAATATGAATGTAGCGATAGACGGACCTGCGGGCGCAGGAAAGAGTACGATAGCAAAACTCTGTGCAAAGAAAATGGACCTTATCTATGTCGATACCGGAGCGATGTACAGAGCTGTGGCTCTCTTCCTTCTTGAGAACGGAATCGATGTAAACGATCGCTGTGCCGTTGCGGAAAAGTGTAAGGGTGCCGCAGTTGATATCAAATACGAAGACGGTATCCAGAATGTCTACCTGAACGATACCAACGTGACCGGAAGGCTTCGTGAGGAAGCTGTCGGAAATACCGCATCCGTGACAAGTGCCGTTCCCGAGGTCCGTGCACAGATCTTCTCGCTTCAGAGAGGCCTTGCGGAGCGCGGAGGAGTCATAATGGACGGACGCGATATAGGAACCGTTGTAATGCCGGATGCGGATGTTAAGATCTTTCTGACCGCAAGCTCGGAGGTAAGAGCGAGGAGACGTGTTCTTGAACTTGAAGCAAAGGGTGAACATCCCGATTTTGAAGAGGTCAAAAAGGACATAGAGGATCGTGACCACCGTGATATGACCCGTGAGATCTCGCCTCTCAAGCAGGCAGACGATGCTATCCTTGTTGACACCTCCGATATGACCATCGAAGAGGTGACAGATAGAATCTGTTCTTTGTGTAAATAAATATACAGATGACATACCATGTAAATATTTTTTGCGATTTGAGGAACGGCTTAACGACTAAACCATGAGCAAATAATATTTCAAGGTATGTCATCAGGTGAATCTATATGGCAGAAATAAGACTGGCTGATCCGTCCGGCTTTTGCTTCGGTGTGAAGCGTGCCGTCGACGGGGTTTATGAAAAACTGAGCAGCGGAAGACCCATATATACCTACGGTCCCATCGTGCATAATGAGACCGTAGTTTCCGACCTGGAAAACAGGGGCGTCAGGGTCATAGAGGACAAAGATACCCTTATCGCAACGGAATTCGAAAAGGATGCCTGTATCATCATCAGGGCTCATGGAATAGGAAGGGATATTTATTCCATCCTTGAGGAAAAGGGGTGTGAAGTTGCCGATTTTACCTGTCCCTTTGTGAAGAGGATCCATGATATTGTCCTGGCAGAGAGCGGAAAGGGAAGGAGCATCGTTATAGTCGGAAATCCCGCCCATCCCGAGATAATCGGCATATGCGGATGGTGCGACGGTCCTTTTACGGTCGTAAGGGATGAAACGGAGGCCGAATCGCTTGAAATTTCGGGTGAAATGACAATTGTTGCCCAGACCACCTATCAGCACAAGAAATTTTCACAAATTGTTGAAATAATAAACAAAAAAGGTTATAATGCTAACGTTGTGAACACTATATGTTCGGCAACGAAGGACAGGCAGGATGCAGCCGAAGTCCTTTCAAGATCGGCAGATGCCATGATCGTCATAGGGGGGAGCGCAAGCTCTAACACGCGCAGGCTTTATGAGATCGCTTCGGCAAATTGTCCGAACACGGTCTGTGTACAGAAACCGGAAGACCTAAAAGATTACAAACTACCTGAATCTGTTAAGCTGATCGGCATCACCGCGGGGGCTTCCACTCCGCAAAATATTATTGAGGAGGTTCAAAAATATGTCAGAGGAATTGACTTTTGAACAA
>JAFWUY010000125.1 GCA_017524035.1 Lachnospiraceae bacterium
ACGCAAGTGAAATCGTATAAAGGGATAAGGCGGACACATTGCGATAAATCCTTTGTTTTCAAGCGTTTTGGAGGATTTTATTAAAGCCCTATGAGGGGCAGTAACCACTTATGAAATCGTGGTTTTCAAATTCCAGTTTGTCGGGCTGAAGTGTTAGCGTGTTCAACCGGAATATATTTCAGGATAACTCGCAGTTTGTTTATGTCGAAAGATTGCATTTAAAATTGCAAGGGAAGGTTATATATAGCAGATCCCGCCTTGACGTATTCTCATTTGTCCTTCAGTTCTTTCGGACCGCCGTTCAGGATCTCTCTTAACGTGCGCCATCCGAGGACCGCGCATTTTACTCTGGCGGGCATATGGGAAACATCTCGCAGATACATTGCTTCATCCAGTTCTTCGAGATCCTTCTCATCTGTGATCTTTTGGTCTATCATTCCCATGAACTTATCGGCTCTTTTAACCGCAGTATTACTGTCAAGGCCGATGACATTGTCGAGCATCATATCGACCGATGCCTGCGATATGGCACATCCGCAACCGGTATAAGAACCGTCGGTTATGATACCGTCCCGCACCTTCAGCATCAGCGTTATATCATCTCCGCAGGCGGGATTTACTCCACGAAGCACAAGATCGGGATCTTTCAGTTCGTATTTATGGACCGGATTGATATTATGGTCGTTTACGATCTCCCGGTAAAGATCTTTAAGTTCCATCGTTAATATCCCAGTACCTTTCTCACCTTAGCCAGGGAAGCGGTAAACACTTCCGCTTCTTCAACGGTGTTGTATACATATACTGATGCTCTCACACAAGAGCCGATACCCATATACTGCATCAGAGGCTGGGCACAGTGGTGGCCTGCCCTGACACAGATACGATCCTCATTCAGTATCGAAGCCACATCATGAGGATGACATCCTTCAATATTAAACGAGATTATACCGTGGTGTTCTTCGGGAAGCGCTGAACCGTAGACCGTCACTTCCGGTATCCTGCTCATACCCTCAAGAATATGGGATGTTACAAGGATCTCCTGTTTCCTTATAGCTTCGAAACCGATCCCGGATATATAATCACATGCGGCTGCAAGTCCGGCCGCTCCGCCGGCATTAATGGTCCCGGCTTCAAATTTGTAAGGTGCTTCGGCAAATGCAGCATCATCTCTTGTTACATACTCGATCATCTCTCCGCCGAGCATAAAAGGATCCATCTTCTCAAGAAGAGACTTCTTTCCATACAGCACACCGATGCCCATCGGGGCAAGCATCTTATGACCCGAAAATGCATAGAAGTCACAGTCGAGAGCTTTGACATCGACTTTCATATGCGCTGCCGCCTGAGCTCCGTCAACTACCGTTATAGCACCGACTGCCCTTGCCCGTGCGATGATCCCGCAGACGGGGTTTTCGATCCCCCATACATTACTGACATGGGCAAATGCCACTATGGCGGTATTGTCTGTGATATTTGATATGATCTGATCCTCAGGGATCCTTCCCGTCATATCAGGTTCCATATAGATAAGTTCAGCTCCCTTGTCCCGGGCAAGTCTTTGCCAAGGCAGAAGATTGCTGTGATGTTCGGATACGGTGATAACGATACGTTCTCCCGCCTTCACATCAGAACATGCCGCAACGAGATTAACGGCTTCGGTCGTATTACGCGTAAACACGATCTCTGACGGATCGGACGCGCCGATAAAGGAAGCAACTGTCTTACGCGCATCCTCATAGTGCGCTGTCGCCTCTGCCGCCAGATCATAAAGCCCTCTTCGGGGATTTGCATTGCAGGTGCGGTAAAGATCGGCTACGGCTTCTATAACCTTCTCGGGTCTTTGAGTAGTCGCCGAGTTATCAAAGTAGACCGGCGGATCCTTACTTCTGAACAATGCAAAATCTTCTCTGATACGGTCAATATTCATTTCAAAACCTCCTCGATCCGCCGGGTAAGATCCCCGCGTATCTTCTCATCGTATATCTGTGAGACAGCCGTATTGAACTTTGATCTTATGATCAGTTTTGTGGCAGACTCCTCATCAAAACCTCTTGTGGCAAGATAGTAGATTATCTCATCCGAGATCTTTCCCACGCTGGCACCATGATTACCTTCAACATCCTCTTCGCCGCAAAGGATTATCGGCAAAGACTGATTGATGACATCTTCCGAGAGCAGGATCACTTCCTCATTCTCCGAACCTTTGGCTCCTTTGCATCCGCTCTTAAAATCAAGTGTTCCCCTGAACAGCTTCGAAGCGGAATCGATAAGGACTCCGTCATATCTCATGTCACTTACGGTGTCAGGCGCGATATGATCCGCTATCATGTTGATATCGAGCCGCTGGTCGCCGTTAAGCAGATAATCTCCATGCGCTTTGTATTCGGCATTCTTCCCGTCGAGCAGTACATGCGATCCGATATAAGACCTGTGAGATCCGAGATCGATCCTTACCACTTCCAGATAAGAATCCTTTTCAAGAACTGCCTTAAGATCATCGATATAGAGTGTTCCTTTATCCAGGATCTGTATCCTGATCAGTTTGAGCCTTGATCCTTCTTCCAGGATGTATCTTGTGCTGCAAAGTGCCTGATCCCCGCCGCACCCTTTTGTAACCTCTATCACGTTTACGGTCTTTTTCGAGGCTACTCTTATTACTCTTTGTATGGCCGACTCACCGCAAAATTCCAGGATGATACTTGCATCCTCCGTTAACCTCATTACCTTTTCAGCCGGTTCGGCCAATTCGAAGATCCTGTCTTCATCCGTTTTTGGGAGCGGTATAACGATACGTTCATCACTTTCGGTGATCCCGCCTCCGGTAATGACCTGACGGACATTATCCCGGTTCAGTTTACCTGTATCTATCCCGACATTATCGCCGTTCATATTAAGCTTCGCAAAGGTCAAAGAAGGCGAAGTATTTACATTGAATGATCCTTTCATATACACCTCCCCGTCACGCTTTATGTCCGCTCATCTCGATCTTGATGAGGTTATTCATCTCGACTGCGTATTCCATGGGAAGCTCTTTGGAGACCGAATCGGCAAATCCGCTGACGATCAACGCCTTGGCATCTTCTTCGCTCATTCCCCGGCTCATAAGATAGAATACAGCCTCATCACTGATACGGCCGATCTTGGCTTCATGTCCGACATCGGCATCATATGCCCTGATATCCATAGCAGGAACCGTATCTGCCCTTGATATCGAATCGAGCATCAGTGAATCACAGGAGACCGAACACTTGGCATTACGGGCTTTCTTTTCGATCACCACGGAACTTCTGAACATTCCGATGCCGCCGCTCTTTGAGATCGATTTCGCTGTTATAACGGATGACGTGTCAGCTCCCGAATGGACAACCTTACATCCGGTATCAAGATCCTGTCCTTCACCCGAGAAAGTGATCCCGGTGTACGTCATTTTCGAACCGTTTCCTTTCAGGATCGTCATCGGATAAAGATACGATATGTGAGATCCGAACGAGCCGGATACCCACTCCATTTTTCCTCCCTCTTCGATAAGAGCACGTTTGGTATTCAGGTTGAACATATTCTTTGACCAGTTCTCGATCGTGGAATAGCGTAGCCTTGCATTCTTCCTTACGAACAGTTCGACACAGCCTGCATGAAGATTGGCGACATTATATTTGGGCGCGGAGCATCCTTCGATAAAATGCACGTCAGCCCCTTCATCGACGATTATCATGGTATGTTCAAACTGTCCGGCTCCGGATGCATTAAGCCTGAAGTAGGACTGAAGAGGGATGTCGACCTTGACGCCTTTCGGAACATACACAAACGAACCGCCTGACCATACCGCACCGTGAAGTGCGGCATATTTATGGTCTGCGGGAGTGATGAGCTTCATAAAGTGCTCTCTAACCATATCCTCATAACCGGTCTTCATCGCCGTCTCTATATCGGTATAGACCACCCCCGTCTTAGCGACTTCCTCCTTGAGATTATGATAAACGATCTCGGAATCATACTGGGCACCGACACCTGCAAGTGACAGTCTCTCCGCCTGCGGGATACCTAACTTCTCGAAAGTCTCCTTTATGTCGGAAGGGACATCCTCCCAGTTATTCTTCATATCAGACTTATGCCTTACATAGGAGGCGATCTTATTCATATCCAGTTCTTCTATCGAAGGACCCCAACAAGGCATATCCATCTTATTATAAAGATCCAGACACTTGAGCCTGAAATCCCTCATCCATTCGGGATCACCTTTCTCTTCGGAAATCCTTTTTACGATATCTTCGGTAAAACCGTCGTCTTCTCTTATGTATTCCTCGGACGACTCGGCATACCGGAAATCATATCTTGTATGATCTATATCATTGATAATGGTTTTACCGTTAGCCATTTATATATTTCTCAAATCCTTTTCTATTGATCTCGTCAGTCAGATCTCCGCTTCCGGATCCGACTATCCTTCCCTTGACGAGTATATGTGTCTTATCGACGGAGAGTGATTCGAGGATTGCGGCATTATGCGTGATTATTATCAGTGTTCCGTTATATTTGTCCTTATAAGCCCTGATCCCCTTGGATACGGTCCTTACGGCATCCACATCCAGTCCCGAATCCGTCTCGTCCAATATCGCCAGCTTGGGTCTTAACATAAGCAGCTGCAATATCTCGGCTTTTTTCTTCTCTCCGCCCGAAAATCCGACATTAACGTCTCTGTCCGCATACGAAGGATCCATGTCGATAAGTTCCATGGCTTCTTCAAGCCTTTTGTTAAAATCGGAATACTTTATACGCTCTCCGGTAATCTGCTGCAGGGAACTTCGAAGAAAGCTCCTCATCGAGATTCCCGGAACTTCAATGGGATTCTGGAAGGAAAGATAGATACCCTTAAGAGCCCTTTTGTCCGCAGAAAGACCGGTAATATCCTCTCCTTCGAATATTATCTTTCCCGATCCCACCTCATAGACAGGGCTTCCCATTACCGTGAATCCGAGTGTTGATTTTCCTGCTCCGTTCGGTCCCATGATAATATGCGTTTCCCCACGGGCCACGGACAGATCCACGTTTCTCAGGATCGGAGTCTTCTCCTCGCCTACTGTTGTGCTGAGATCTTTGATCTCCAGGATTATATCAGACATAGTGTTATCCCTTTCTTGTTAGCCATCACTAACTGAATAAATATACATCCTTTTGCCTACCATTTCAATAGGTATTTGAAACAACGGAGAACTGTTTGCTCTTGATTCTGACAAGGAAAGATAACTTGTACCTTTGAAAAATGACAAAATTAAGCACTTTAACCTTTGAAAAATGACGAAGTGTTTTGTATAATGGTGTCACATGGAGGTGCCGGATGCTTAAAAGGACAATTTGGGACAGCTTAATAGAATGGAAAAGACGGGATCATCACCCGCTGGTCATCAAGGGATTAAGGCAGATCGGGAAAACATATATCGTTCGCCGCTTCGGCAAAGAATTTTACGAGAATTGTGTATACATAGATCTACGATCCAATACAAATGTTCATTATGCTTTTGATGGCGATTTCAATGTTGACCAAATGGTTTTATCCATTTCAGCGGTCATTAGGGATGCCAGATTTGTTCCCGGAAAGACGTTGATCATATTAGATGAGATACAGGATTGCCCTAATGCAAGAAGCTCGCTTAAATATTGGGATATAGATGGAAGATATGACGTAATAGCAACAGGCAGTTTTCTTGGTGTAAAGGGATTCCGGGCACCGTACATACGAGGAATTCCCGTAGGTTATGAGGAGCAGATTACAATGTTCCCATTAACATTTAAGGAATTCATTAT
>JAFWUY010000126.1 GCA_017524035.1 Lachnospiraceae bacterium
GTCATGGGAGGGATAGACATAGATCTTGTCGTCAAATACGTGTGCCGAGGGATCGGCGGTAAAGATATTTGTTACTAAGGGTTCTCTCTGTTTCATTTGCATTTTCCTTTTAACTGATCATACGATCACGAAACCATAATATCATTAAGGAAAAAGAAAACTCTATTCACTTATTGCGTTTATAAAGTCAATTTCGGGCAAAAGACCGATTTTTCAGTCATTTCACGGCCGAAGACCCGGCTTTGGGGGGACAAAGCCGGGCCTTCGACAGGGTTTTCTTTACATTTTAGGGGAAGGGTTACTTTTATTTCTTCTTTTTGGATCTCTTACTGAGGACTACGCTCTGGAGCAGGATAAAGAAACACAGCATTCCGCCGGTCGTGATGCTCTGCCACCAGGGATCGTTGAGTCCGCTGGAAACGACGATCTTCTTGATCGTGGTGAGGGTAAGGGCACCGAAGAAGGTACCGATGGGATTTCCGACACCGCCGGTAAGAAGTGTGCCACCGATGATGGAGGAAGCGATGGCGTTCATTTCCATACCGGCAGCGTTGGTTGCGTTTCCGGCGCCCGTGTGCATCGTAAAGACGAATCCTGAGATTCCGCTTAAGACGCCGCATATGAGATACGATATGAATCTCGTAAACTTTACGTTGATGCCGAGCATCAGCGCGCTTGTCTGGTTTCCGCCGATAGCGTAGAATGCACGTCCGAGCTTTAAGAACTTAAGGAGTATGAATACCAGGACAAAACAGAGCAGGGCTACGAAAACACCGAGCTCGATCCTGGCAGGTACCAGGTTGCCGTTTCCTGCATAATATCCGAGCCACGGGATCTCGAGCTTGGCTTTTCTTAAAACCTCAAATCCCGCATGATCCACCTTCTGGGGATCGACCGAAAGGATCGTTGTAAATCCTCTTGCGAAGAACATTCCGGCAAGAGTGACTATGAAAGGCTGGATCTCAAGATAGCTGATAAGAAGACCCTGTACGATACCGAATGCAAGTCCGATGGCGATCGCAAGGAGGATCGATCCGACCACGCTTCCGCCTCTGTTTAAGTACAGAACGCAGCTCATTACAGTGAGGGATGTTACCGCACCGACGCTGATATCGATGCCGCCGCCTATCATGACGATCGTAAGTCCCAGGGATACGATGATGAGGCTGGCATTGTCGTTCAGCATATCGAATATCTGCTGAGCGTGAAGGAAACCTCCTCCGAGAATGCCCATCGCAAGCAGATACATGCCGATGAAGATGCATATGGTGATGGTCATAAGGAGCTGTGTATTCGTAAGGGGCTCTTTGAATTTCTTTGTTTTCATGCCTGCGCCGCTCCTTTCGAATCATTTTTCTTTAAGGAGATCCTCTGCCTTACGAGCTTGTCGAACTTCTTCTTTACAACGGGCGAACCGATGACAACGAGAAGAATGATGACGATGGCCTTGTAAGCCTTGACGTCGGTGGATGAAACCTTCATAGCGTAAAGAGTGGTGGTGAGCATCTGGATGACATATGCACCGATGATGCTTCCGCTTATCTTGAACTTTCCGCCGCCGAGGCTGTTTCCGCCGATCGCTACTGCGAGGATGGCATCCATTTCAACGTCCAGAAGGAGTGTCTCGTGGTTGATCAGTCCGAGCCTCGAGGTTCCTATGATTCCGGCAACGCATACGCATACGCCGAGAATGACAAAGGAAAGAATCTTGATGAAAGTGGTGTTGATACCGTTGAGCTTAGCCGCGCTCTCATTGATACCGACCGACTGGGTCAGAAGCTCAAGCGATGTGAATCTGAAAAGAAGCTTAAAGATTATCGCCATCAGAGCAACTATAAGAACGGGTGTGGGGATCGGTATTCCGGGAATAAAGCTTCCGATACCGGAAAGGATCGAGCTCTTTACATTGGGGGTCGCACCGCCGTTGATCCAGTAAGCTATGGAACGTCCGCATGTATAAAGGATCAGTGTCGCTATCATCGGCTGTATCCTGAACACCGCAACGAGAATGCCGTTGAAAGCTCCGAATATCATTGCTACCAGACATGCGGAAAGGAAAGCGAGGATGACGATGCCGGCATTTATGACGGATCCCGCCTTGATGACCTTGATGAACACATCGCCCGCGATAGCTGCAGCCGCACCTACGGAAATATCCTGTCCGCCGCAGGCTGCGGTTACGAGTGTCATACCCATTGCGAGGATCGCAAGTTCACTGGCACCGTTGATGATACTGATCAGGTTGCCGGCAAGAACGATATTGCCGTCATTATTCTGTGAAAGATTAATGCTGAAAAAGGAAGGATCCCTTATCAGATTAAATATTACGAGAAGTGCTATCGCTATAAGGGGAATGGTCAGCTGGCCGAGTCCGCCTGCGAAGAGCTTTTTACTGTTTGTCTTCATTTTCAGACTCACCTCCCGCTATAGTCTGCATTACCTTGGTCTGGTTCAGATCCTTGCCCTTCAGCTCACCGACTATGTGTCTGTCTCTCATGACTACAAGCCTTGAGCAGGTTCTGAGCATTTCCTCTATCTCGGAGGAAATGAATGTTACGCTCACTCCGTCCTCCGCAAGCTTAAGTACAAGCTTCTGTATCTCGAGCTTTGTTCCTACGTCGATTCCTCTCGTGGGCTCATCGAGGATCAGATACTCGGGATGAGTAAGGAGCCATCTTGCAAGGATGACCTTCTGCTGGTTACCTCCGCTCAAGGATCCTACCGGAGTTTCACGGCTTGCGGTCTTGATGTTAAGCATCTTGATATATTCGTCCGCATAGCTTTCCGCTTCGCTCCTGCTGATGGGTCTCAGGATTCCGTTCATGACCTGCAGTGCCAGGATGATGTTCTCCCGCACGCTTAAGTCTGCGATTATTCCGTCTCTCTTTCTGTCTTCAGCAAGATACCCTATGCCGTTTCGCATCGCTTCGATCGGCTTGGTTATGCTTACCTTCTTACCGTTTATCTTCACATTTCCGCCGGTTACCTTATCGGCACCGAAGATTGCTCTTACGCTCTCACTTCTTCCGGAACCGAGAAGTCCGGTAAAGCCGTTGACTTCACCCTTGCGGATCTTGAAATCAAAAGGAAGCGCATCGCTGCTTGAAAGACCTTCCGCTTCGTAGAAGACTTCCTTTTTGTTTTCTTCGGCTTCCTCATGCTCACCCATTGATGAAAGCTCGCCGAGTTCCTTACCGATCATCTTGGAGACGAGTTCAACCTGGGGAAGCTCTTCTACAGTATATTCTCCGACCAGCTCGCCGTTCCTGAGGACGGTGATGCGGTCGCTGACTTCGTAAACCTGTTCAAGGAAATGTGTTACAAAAATGATCCCGACCCCTTTGGACTTAAGGTCTCTCATAAGGTCGAAGAGCATGTTAACTTCTTTGTCATCAAGTGATGAGGTGGGCTCATCAAGTATCAGAACCTTGCACTTCATATCTACCGCACGTGCGATGGCTACCATCTGCTGAACGGCGAGGGAACAGTTTCCGAGCTCCTGAGTGCTGCGCGCGGGAATACCGAGATTTGAAAGGATCTCGTCCGCTTTCTTTTCATAATCCTTACGCTTTATCCAAACACTGTCCTCACGGCCGATGAACATATTCTCGGCTACTGTTAAGTTGGGACAGAGAGTGATCTCCTGGTAAACGGTTGATATACCGTGATTTTGTGCATCCTGCGGGGACTTGATGCTTATGACCTGGCCGTCAACCTTGATCTCGCCGCCGTCGCTGGAATATACACCGGTGAGCACCTTGATCAGGGTCGATTTTCCTGCGCCGTTTTCGCCCATGAGCGCATGTATCTCACCCTTTCTCAAGGTAAAATCCACGCCGTTCAAGGCAAGGACGCCGGGGAATATCTTCACTATGTGACGCATCTGCAATAAGGGATCCGTCTGCATAATATGTACCTCCTAATACCCTTTAAAAAACACAGCTGAGCCGGTAAAGGTTTCAGCTCAGCTGTGTGAAATGCCGGACTGATCAAATATTATTCGCCGAGTCCGTAAGTGTCGATATCGCTATCGGTGATGGTCTTAGCATCGAAGCCCTTCTCTTCATTGATGATGACCTTGTCGCTGGAGGTCTTAACACCCTTGATGAGATCGCTGATGATCTGTGCCTGGAAAGGTGAGCACTGTCCGTCATAGTTCCAAGCGCCGTCCTTAAGTTCACGAAGAGCCCACTTGTTGCAGTCGAAGCCCATTACGATAACGTCGCCGTTTACGCCGTGGGTGATTCCGTGCTCGTCAAGTGCTGCTACAGCTCCCTTAGCCATTCCGTCGTTCTCTGCATAGATTACGTTGAAGGATTCGCCGCTGTTGATAACGGATTCAACGATGTTCTTAGCTTCTGCTTCGTCCCAGGTAGCTGTCTGCTGAACTACACAGTTCATGGTGCCGTTGTCGAACTGAGCCTGAAGAGCTCCGGTACGTCCGATCTGAGCGTCAGAACCCATAGCACCCTGGATGTGGATTACGTTGTACTCGGAAAGGTTCTGGTCAAGGAGCCACTTAACTGCGGTGTCGCCTTCTGCTGCCATGTCGGAAACAACTGCTGCCTCGTAAAGGCTCTCATCAACATCGATCATACGGTCGAAGAGATAAACCTTAACGCCTGCTTCCTTAGCCTTGGTGAGAACTTCGTCCCATCCGGTAGTCTCTGCTGCCGAGATAAGGAGATAGTCAACGCCTTCGGTGATGAATCCCTGTGCTGCCTGGAGCTGCTCGTCATTCTTGATGCTGTAGAATGTCTTGAGCTCGTAGCCGTTAGCTGCCGAGAAAACAGCTTCCATGTCTTTAACGTTTGCCTCGCGGTAACCTGACTCTGAAGGAGGGTTGTTGATAACGCCTACCTTGATGGGTCCGTTTGATCCGCCGCCGGTTTTGCCACAAGCAGTAAGTACGAGTGAAAGAGCAAGTACTGCTGCAAGAGCCAATGCTTTAAACCTCTTCATAAAAATTCCTCCATTTCTCCGCACTGTGCGGTATGTCTATACGATAAGACACACCGGGGCGCGGGTAAATGGAGGTTCATTTTGTCTTGGTATGAATTTTTCTCGGACTTTATTGTATTTTTAGAAAACGGTGGATTTTAATCCTGTACAGGTTGAAAATTATTTTACTCCGTCTGATTTCTGTACTGCAAGCGGTACTCGGAAGGAGTCATTCCGACATTTTTCTTGAAGATATAACTGAAATAGTGGGAGTCGTTGTATCCCGATTCCCTCGCTATCTGTGAGCTCTTGACTGCCGTTGTGCGCAGCATTTCCTTGGCTTTGTTGAGTCTCAGATATATCAGATACTCGGTAAAGGTCTGTCCGCCCGTCTGCGAAAAGACAGTCGAAAATCTGCTGTTGCTCATGCCGACAGCCTTCGCAACATCCTGGAGCATGAGGTTCGGATCCGTAAAGTGCTGTGACATGTAGAGCTTGGCTTCGCTTATCATCGCGGGAGCATTCGCATCACCGGATACATCTCCCATCTCCCTTGTTCCGAGTATCACGGACTTTTCATCCGCGCGGTCAACAAGTATATGCCTTATATGTCTTGCGGCCTTGAAGCTCTTTAAGATATCCTCGGGCGCATTCACGATCTCACCTATTCCGACACGTATTCCGGCGCATCCCGTACGCTCCGCTTCCTGAACAAGCGATGAAGCAAAAGCATACGCCCTCTCCTCCGCATCCTCTGCGGTATCACCGAGTACAAGAAGTGCCGAGCCCGTCCTTGTCGGAGTAGCATGCATCACGCCGCCGCTGCTCTCGGAAAGAGTGTAGGCAACGGCCTGTCCTTCACTTGCGGGATCGAATGCGGCATCGACAACGGCATAGCAGGGAGCGATGACGTTACATCCCATTGATTCGAGATGCTTAAGAACGTTTACCGCATCCTCCGAGGCCGCATCCTCCGAGTAAAGAGATGCTATGAGCTTTTCCCTTACAAGGTGCTCGTCATTTCCGAGACGTGTCCGTAGGCTTGCCGCATGCTCGATTGCTTTTCTTTCATCCTCGAGCTGCCTGCTCACCTTGTCGAGTGCTTCCCTGAGATTCTCGGAATTTATGGGCTTGACGAGATATTCGCGAACACCGAGCTGCAGGCACTGGCGCGCATATTCGAACTCATCGTAGCCGCTTAAGACTATTATGCCGATCCATGGCATCTGAGCACGAAGGGTACGGCAGAGCTCGATACCGTCCATGAAGGGCATCTTGATATCCGTTATGACTATATCGGGATTTGTATCGCGGATGATCGGAAGGGCCATCTCACCGTCGGGTGCTTCACCTACAAGTGTATAGGGCGTCTCATCCCACGGAAACGACTCCCTTATGCCCTCTCTGACAACGATCTCATCATCAGCCAGAAATACTTTCATCTTCGAATATCTCCTCCCTGCTCTTGCACGGTACCGCAAAGGAAACCTCCGTGCCTTCGGTATTGCTTTCTATCTTAAGTCCGTCTTCCAGATTGTAGTACAGACGGATACGCAAGTTTACATTAACAAGTCCGAAGCCTCCGCCGCCCTCGCTTAACGCAGGGCGTCCCTGCTTCATTCTTTCGTTCAGATCATGCAGCTGCTCCGCGGTCATTCCGAGTCCGGTGTCGCGAACGCTGAATTTAAGATAACCGTCTTCAAGCTTGCCCGTGACCTTTATCGTACCGCCGCCGCGCTTTATCTTTATTCCGTGATAGAGAGCATTTTCGACAAGGGGCTGGAGCAGGAGCTTAAGGATGTAATAATCCCCTATCTCATCCGGAATGTCGATCTCATAATGCATGATGTCACGGTATCTTGTCTGCTGTATCTTAAGATATCCTTCGATGTGCTTCTTCTCCTGGCTGATGGGTATCCAGTCGGCACCGGATGAAAGGGATATCCTGAAGAAATCGCTGAGCGCACTCGTAAGCTGGATGACCTCATCCTTCTCACCCGCTTCCGCTTTCCATACGATCGCATCGAGTGTGTTGTAAAGGAAGTGGGGATTGATCTGGGCCTGCAGGGTTCGAAGCTCCGCCTTACGAAGATTCTTCGCATCGAGGTTACTCTTATCCATCATGGACTTGAGCTTATCCGCCATCGTGTTGACCTGGCCGGTAAGATTCCTCAGCTCCGTAACATCGGTATCTGCTATCCTTGCATCGAATGCTCCCTCCGCAATCTGCGCCGCGGCTTCCTCGAGTCTTTCGATGGGCTGTCTGACGGAAACCTCCGTTGCCTTGACGGTCCTTCTTCTGATCCAGAGTGCAAGGACGATGATGAGGATCTCCAGGACAGCGGTTATGATGACGCCGATCATGAGGCTTTCACTCATCCTGGCCGTGGAGGTTATCTCCTGTGCAACATATTCGCTCAGCATCGAGTCAACAAGTGCGGAAACCTTACGTATCTCTTCGAGAACCTTTTCGTTCTCAACGACCGGGACTTCATTACGTATATTGTCACGAAGCTTATCGACATAGTTCTGCAGCGTTGTCATCGTACAGGATGCGACTATAAGGGAGAGTCTGTTCTCCGCCCCCGTGCGCTCCGTTATCTGTTCTATGGTCTCGTTGACTTCGCCGATCTTAATATATATATCGCTCTGATTAATGCTCTCTCGTCCGCTTACGATATCCCAGGCGCATCCCGGAATATCCTCCGTAACAACGGTCTTAAGGCTGTTTATCGTTTCCATTCGCACGATCGAGCTGTGGTACTTGGCAGCATGGACCAGCATGAATACGATGCTCAGGATTATGGGAAGCACGAGAATGAACACGAGCTTGTAGCTCATGTTGTCGATACGTCCGAGAATGCTTTTTTCTCTCTTTATCTTATTCACGCTTTTGTCTTAATAACCTCTCGGTCCTATAGAATCAACATCCATCTCATCGGTAAAGGCCTGCTCAACGGGGTGGATGACGGCTTCAACAGCTTCACCGTTCTTAAGCTTAAGTGCGGTCTCCATAAGTTCGTCGCCGAGATTGGGTGTACACTCGACCACGCAGTTGATCCTGCCCTCCTTGAGAACATCTATCGCTTCCTGTCCCGCATCGATGGAAATGATGATGATATCACGTCCCGGAACAAAGCCCGAGTTTTCTATCTCGGGAAGCGCACCGAGTGTCATCTCATCATTGTGTGAAAAGACGACGTCGATCTCATCACCGTATGTATCGAGAAGATATCTCATGCACTCGGCACCGCGGCTCTTAAGGAAGTCACCGTCAATGCTCTCCAGGATATGCATGCGCTCATCACCTGCGATGGTATCAGCAAAGCCTGCCTGGCGCTGTCTCATGGGAGTGGAATTTTCGGTTCCGGTTATCTCCACAATATTGACGCTTTCGAGTCCGAGCTCGTCTGCCTTTCTGATAAGGTACTCAGCCGCCATGACTCCCTCATTGTAAAAGTCCGCTCCGATAAGGCAGGTTGTAAGTCCGTCGATCTCCGTATTGATATCCCTGTCCACAAGGATAACGGGAATGCCGGCTTCCTTAGCCTCCATAAGCACGTTGTCCCAGCCGTCCTCAACGATAGGTGAAAATGCTATTACATCAACCTTGTATGCGATGAACCTTCTGATCGCATCGATCTGATTCGCCTGACTCTGGTTGGCGTTTTCAAACATAAGGCTCACACCGTATTCTTCGGCTGAGCTTTCTATATCACGGGTATTGCCGATACGCCACGCACTCTCGGATCCTATCTGGCTGAAGCCGAGAAGGAGCTCGGGCTCAGCGGTCTCCTCAGCGGACGCACCGCACCCTGCGAAAAGCATGAGCGCCGTCAGTATTCCAATCACCTTGTAAAAATTTTTCCTAAGCATGGGACCGCCTCCGTCTGAAAACATATAAACATTCTATCACAAAGGAAGGCTCACCCTGCAATGATTTGTAAAAAAGAAGACACCTTTTTAAGGAGGGGGGATCCGTAAAAAGGTGTCTGTGAGGGAATGAAGTCTGCCGGATGATCCGTCAGAGGTCAGGCTTATTTGATAACGGACAGGTTCTCCCTGTCTGCAAATAAGGCAACAAAGATGAGGAATACTATTCCCTGTATGAGCTGCATCATCTGGGTGGTAAGTCCCATCATGATGAGCCCGTTGGTAAGAACTATGTAAAGGAGGGAACCTACGATGACATTTTCGAACTTTACCTTGGCTCCTCCCGATATGGGCATTCCTCCGAGTACAAGTGCGATGAGGATCTGGGTCTCAAGCTGGTTTCCGACATTGGCCGTTGCAGAACCGTTCTTTACGATGTTGACGAATGCGGCAAGTCCGGTAATTGCACCCGCAAGCACGTAGATCAGGAACTTGACGCGGTCCGTTCTTACTCCCGCAAACTTTACGGCCTTTTCTCCGGCACCGATGGCTTTCAGGTGAATACCGAAGCTTGTAAATCTGAATACTATGAAACTGATGAGCAGAACGGCTGCGGTGATTCCGAGTTTTATGGCAGTCGTGTCATAATCATAGACCCTCATGCTTGCGGCGACCGGGGAATTTGATGCCATATATTTGATAACACCCCTGAAAAGGAACATCGTACATATAGTAACGATGAACGACTTGATCTTCCTGCCTACATAGAAGTATGCGTTAAAAGCTCCGATCGCCGCGCCTGCCAATATACCCCCTGCAACCGCGAGCCAGATATTTGTGCCCGACAGTTTGCAAACAACGATTGATGCAATGCCCATGATGGAACCCTGTGAAAAGTCGAGTCCGCCCATCGACATTATGAAGAAAACTCCCGTGGCGGCAATCATTACAACATAGATCTGATTCAGGATCAGTTTCCTGCTGCTCCACATATTGCCGTGGGTAAGTGCGTTGAAGACAATGAACACAGTGATAAGACCGATTATCGGAAGCGAAGAACGGATAAGGTTTATCACATGCTGTTTCTTTAATTCTCCCGTTTTGAAGAAATTCTTTAAAATCTGAATAGGCATGAGTGCTCCTCCTTATACCATATTGGCAATGAGACTGTTCTCATCGATATCGGCGCTTCTCAAAAGCTCTCCGTTTATGCGTCCGTCCTTCATGATGATTATCCGGTCGCACATTCCTATAAGCTCGGTCAGCTCCTCGGATATCATGATGATCGACTTTCCGGACTTTCTCATTTCATCCATGAGTCTGTATATATCCTGCTTTACCTTGATATCGATTCCTCTTGTCGGGGAATCCAGAAGAAGAATATCGGAGTCCTTGCCGATCCAGCGTGCGAGGACAACTTTCTGCTTGTTTCCTCCCGAAAGATTCGAGACGAACTGGTCGACGCTCTGCATCTTAGTGGACATCTTCTTCGCAAATTCTTCCGCAAAGCTCTTCAGCTTCTTATCGCTGAGCATGTGTGCCTTGTTGGAAAGCTCCCTGAGAGAAGGAAGGCAGATATTGTCCCTTATGCTCTGGTTCATGACGAGGGATTCATTGTCCCTGTCCTTAGACGTATATGCGATGCTGTGTGCGATCGCCGTGGGAATATCGTTTATATGCGTTCCGTCAGACAGAGTCACGCTGCCTGTCCGATCAAAGGAAGCACCGAAGCATGCCTTTCCGATCTCATGCATTCCCGATTCCGACAGTCCGCCGAAGCCGAGTATCTCTCCCTTGTGAAGTTCGAAGCTTACATCGGAGATGAGTCCCGGAACCGTGACATCCGAAACCTTCATCACTACTTCCTTCGAAACCTCCTCTCCGTAATCCGTCCTGTAATATGCTCCGGTAACATCACGTCCTACCATGAGCTTCTTAAGTCCGTCCTCGTCTATCTCGGAGCTCTTAACCGTGTCGATGTACACACCGTCCCTTAAAACGGTGATCGTATCGGACATCTCGAGAACCTCGGGAAGATCGTGGGATATGAAGATAACCGTATTACCCTCCTCCCTTATCCTCTTCATCTGCTTATAGAGCTCGTCACGTCCCTCTCTCGAAAGCGCGGTCGTGGTCTCATCAATGACGACGATCTTGGGAGAAAAGTATGTAGCCTTGACTATCTCGACAAGCTTCCTGTCCTCGAAATTATAATCATCGATCATATCGGGAGCCTTGATCTTGTCGAAGCCGTACTTTTTCAAAAGCTCGTTGGCTTTTTTGTTCATCGCCGCGGTATTCTTGATGCCAAATTTTACAAACTGCTCCTCATGACCGAGGAAGATATTCTCCGCAACGGTAAGTCCGTCAAGTGTTCCGAGCTCCTGAACGATTATCGATATGCCTTCGTTATTCGCTTCGACCTGATTGGCGGGATCGACCTCCTTGCCGTCAAGCAGGAAAGTTCCGCGGTCCTTGTGATAGATGCCCGCAAGAGAATTGGTAAGAGTTGATTTGCCCGATCCGTTCTCACCTATGAGGGCATGTATCTCACCCTTTGCGATGTTAAATGAAACATCCTGAAGGGCCCTGGTGATGCCGAAGGTCTTGCTTACTTTCTTTACTTCAAGTCTTATATCGCTCATCACTCATCCCTCCTACTTTACGATCTCGCCCTTGGCGACCTTGGTTGTCAGCATGACGATGACAAGAAGAGCAAGTCCGGTAATGACATCCTGAACCGCAGTGGGTGCTCCGAGTGCGATGAATCCGAAGAAGATGATATTAATGACGAATTCACCGATGATGATGGCGGGAATGGGCATTCCGTATTTCTTGAAAGCAAGTCCGAAAAAGCATCCCATCGTGGGAACAAAGTTACGGCTCATCGAAGCCATTCCGGTTACCGCAACCATAGATGAACCGTAGCTGATCGTAAGTACGGCCATGACTCCGAGGAACGCACCGCTTATGATGAATGCGAGGACCTTGTATTTGTTGACCTTGATACCCATGTTCTTCGCAACGAATTCGTTGCTTCCGATCGCATAGGTATAGGTTCCTATCCTGGTGTAATTAAGAAGCAGGTATGCAACCGCAAATGCCAGAACCGCAAGGATCAGGTTTCCGGGCATCTGTCCGAATGCACGCAGATCCGAAGGAAGAGTCTGCTCGACTCCGCCCGCTATGAAATTCGCAACCGATTCATAGATGAGTGCCAGTCCCGTTGTTACTATCATCGAAGGAATGCGGAGCTTTACATAGAACGCTCCGTTTAAAAGTCCCACGACCGCACCCGTAAGGATCGCTCCGATGACAAGTCCGAAATATCCGAAACCGAAACGGTTGGCGAATACGCATCCCACTATCGCAGAAAGCATTATGTTCGCTCCGATCGAAAAGTCGAACATTCCCATGACCATTACAAAATAGAATCCCACGGCTCCCACAGCAGCAAGAAGGGATGCTTCGAAGTAGCTGAGCATGTTCTTCGGAGAACCGAAATTATCCGGGGTTATCACCTTGAAGATACCCCAGGAAATAAGGACCATTAAAAGAAGTAAAAGATAGCCTTTGACCCCGCCCGATAATCTTTTTCCGGTGCTTTCAGCTTTTTTCATACCGATAAACCTCACATTTTTAGAAAATAAGAGCCGGTACCGTCTGACGATACCGGCCCTCAGAATCTGTATTAACTTCCGGATCGCGCCGCCGCGTCTTCTATCGAAAGCTTGGCTGCCGCTGCCTTAAGTCCTTCCATATCGAGGTTGGACATTGCAACGAGCTCCTCGGCTGTGTAAGGAAGCTGATCTACGAAATACTTCTCGTAATCCTTGTAATCCTCTGCGGATGCAACATAGAGATAAGGGAACTTGATGTCTTCGAACTTGCCGCCGAAGTCTGAGTAGTTACCGCGGATCGCATTGTAAACTGCCATGAATGCGAAGAGAGGATCGCAGTAATGTCCGCCTGATTCTCCTGCCATTGATCCGTTTGCAAGTCTGTCACCGAGATCAGGGAGGAAGTCGGTTGATACGATGTCGATCTGTCCGGTCTTGCCTGCTCTTTCAACAGCTGCGATGGCACCCTGGAGAGGATCTCCGCCGCCGCCTGCAGGGATAAGCGCATCGAGATCGGGATTTGCGCTCATCAGAGCTTCTGCCGCCTTGGAGCCGCCTTCCGAAGAAGTTCCTGCGTACTGGGGCTCTGAAAGGACTGCCTGGTCATCGGGATGAGCTGCGTTCCACTTTTCAACGCCTGCCTTGTATCCTTCCCATCTGCCGAGCCATGTTGCATCGCCCTGCTCCCAGCCGATGAGTCCGATGTTTCTGTCGCCCTTCTCAAGAAGAATCTGTACGAGCTTCTCTCCGTTCTCGGGCTCGTTCTCATGAACGGCACCTACATAGTATTCGGAGTCGAGAGCTGCCTGATAGATATCCGCACTGTTTTCCTGAGAGATGATACGGAAGAACTGCGCGAGGTAAACCTGATTGTCGTTACATGTCTTGATAGCCGATGCCATCTCGGTATCCGATGAGTTGCAGATGATGATCCCCTGACATCCTGCGGCACAGAGCTGTTCAACTGATGCCGTAACCTTCTCGGATACGTGACCCTGGTCTACATACATGACCTCTACTCCGAGAGCTTCGGCTGCTTCGTCGAGGATCAGCTTGCACTGTGAACCGAGTACGTCGGTCGAACTCCAGATGGAAACTCCGATCTTGATCTTGCCGTCCGATGCGGCATTTGCAGTCTGGGTGTTTGAAGTAGATGAGGAAGATGAAGAAGTGCTATCCGCTGCATTACCGCATCCGGCAAGCATCGATCCGAGCATGCATAAACTGAGCGCTAAGCTGATCAGTTTCTTTTTCATAAATGCCATACCTCCTGTTTTGAAATCGTCTGTACATTTTGTTTTGAGTACTCCCGGCGATTTCATACTATCTCTGTGCCGAAAAAATGAGTATGTAAAATTTTTTTCGTTTTGGTAATATTTTCGAACCCGTAAAAAAAGACCGCAACTTTTAAGATATGCAGTTGCGGTCAGGTTGACTAAGTGTATCTTTTATCTTGAAATGACAGGATCTTTATATTTCCTTCCGGTACTTGCTCGGAGAGATTCCCTCGATCTTCTTGAACACCTTCGTGAAATAGAAATAATCATTGTATCCGACTATCTCGGCGATCTCCTGTATCGAAAGCGTTTCGTCGCTTAAGAGTTCCTTCGCCCTCTGTATTCGGAGCGAAGCTATGTAATCCGAGAAGTTGAGCTGAAGGTGATCCTTGATCATCCTGCTCAGGCTTCCCATGCTGACATTGTATTTGGCGGCAAGCGATGTAAGCGATATGTCCTCCATGTAGTGATCCCTGATGTCGGCCACAACACTGTCTATCATCCTGTCATTGACAGGCGCCTGTATTTCTTCGTCTTCGTTTTCCCCGCGCTCCTTAACGATCGCAGTCATGACTCTCTGAAGATCCTCTTCCTTGATCGGCTTAAGGAGATAATCGAATGCATGATGCTGAACGGCTTCCTTCGCATAACTGAATTCCGCAAACCCCGTGATGATGACAACCTTCGAATCGGGTGACACTTCGGGGATTGCCTGAAGGAGCTCCAGTCCGGAAAGTCCCGGCATCCTGATGTCCGTGAAGATGACATCGGGCTTGAACATTGCGATCTCTTCCTTCGCCATAAGACCGTTGTTGGCAGTGCCCACAACAAAGGAATCGACATCGATCCTTTCAAGCAGTTTCTTAAGTCCGAGTATGATCCATACTTCGTCATCGGCTATATAAACGTTAAGCATTCGGATGCCTCCTTCCTTAAGTCTCTCTCATGTGATCGGGTACGGATATATATATCGTTGTTCCCTGATCACGGATGCTGTTTACTTCAAAGGTGTATTCGTCACCATAGAAAAGCCTGAGTCTCTGTACGATATTCGAAAGGCCTATGCCTCCCGTCTCCTGAGGCTCTTTGATCGTTTCCCTCAGCTTGAGCAGGGTTTCATCATCCATTCCGCAGCCGTCATCCCGTACGATTATCTCAAGTCTGTCACCCTTGCTTTCGATCGAGACATTTACAGAACCCTTATCCATCTTGCTCTCAAGTCCGTGGAAAACGGCATTTTCAACAAGGGGCTGCAGGAAAAATCTTATCATCGGTTTATCGAGCACTTCATCCTTAACACTCGTAGAGATCATGATCTTGCCCATGAAGCGGTATTCGATGATGCGTGCGTACTTTGCAATGTATGATACCTCATCGCGGACCGTTACGATGTTGCTTGCCTTGACCGCATACCTGAAGATATCGGAAAGAGCCATCGCCATCTCCGCAATATCATCCTGTCCGTGGAAAAGAGACATATCCCTCATGCACGATAATGTGTTGTAAAGGAAATGAGGGTTGATCTGATTTCTGTATGCGAGGATCTCCATCTTCTGCTGTGCAAGCTCGGTCTCATAGAGACGTATCTTGCCGTCCCTGATCTCTTCGATCATCCGCCTGTTCTCATCGAGCATATGGTCGAGACTCGATGCAACGGAGCCTATCTCATCCGTGCGGTTTAAGTTAAGTCTTCTGTCCGGGTATTCTATCGAATCATCGATGAAGCGGTCTATCTCGTGAATGGGCCTTGCCATGTTGAAATACGAGAAGAACACGATGACAGTCAGGAAGAAAAGAGTAAGAAGCGACGCGATGATGATCATTCCCCTTATGTTGCTGCTTCCCGAAGTGTTACCCGAAATCGATACCGCGACCGCGATCCTTATTCCGTTCTGCCAGTTGCCCTCGCGGTAAATGTAATCATCATCCGCTTTAAGATCATCCATGGTCACATATGACGGGATATTTCCGAAGGTGTGAAAGGAAAGATCCAGCTTGTTAGAATCGCTCAGAAGGATTGCGGACATGTTGTCATTCATGATGTTGTGAAGGGTTCCGTCGATCATCCAGGGCTCGAGAATAAATACGCACATTCCCTGCAGCTTAACGTTCGAACCCGTCCCGCTGTAAACGGGATGATAAAAGCCGTAGTAAAAATTTTCGTCTCCCTCATAATACAGATCCGCATTCATATCCGATTCCGTCCTGAGATATGTCTGCTTCTCCGAAAGCGTAACGGGTCTTCCCAGAGATACAAGCAGATTCATATCCGAATCAAAGATAAGTGCGGATACGATCTCCTTATTCTTCAGTGCGATCTGGGAGTAATACGATGAAACGAGTGCTTCGCCCGCTTCGGTCCTGATCGCACCCGCATCATCCATGAGAAGGAAATTGCAGAGCGATCCGGCATTGTATCTTAAGTTCTCTTCGTAGAAGCTCAGCGCATCATCAGCCTGTCTGAGCAGACTGTCCGCAAGAGTTTCGGCATAACTGATAGTGGTGTCCTTGACGTAGATGTAGGAAGTATAGAGAGTAACGGAAAGAACGGTAAGAATTGCAAGAACAATACAGATAAGCTGAAGCAACAGACTGTTTCTTATCTTCTGTATCAGCATCCGGTCTCTCCTTTCCGCCAGGATAAAAATCACCATCATTTTAGTCGCGGGCATTTATGCTGTCAAACGTAAAGAGGAGCGGAAAAATGAATCTCTTCAAATAAAAGGAAAATAAAAAAATATAAATAATCCGCCGGCTTTATTCAGCCCGGCTAAACAAAAAAATCCGTCCGACTGCGCAGCCGGACGGATCAGCGATTGTCTATACTTTCTCAATTCCGGAAGAAATTGACCGGAGTAAATTTTCCGAGATCATCAACATATCCGTAACGATGGAACACCTTAAATCTCTCCTTCAGTTCATCCGCATCATCCTATGAAGGATTATCGATCGGTGAATCGTAGAAATTCTCAAGCTTTGAACCGTCCATATATTCAACACGCTCGAATGTGACATCCGAAATAAGCTTGGGCTTTCTGCATAAAGAAACCACCACGGCAACTATTGCAACGATAACCAGAATAAAGAACAAAAAGACGATCGATAACATATGAGCCTCCCTTTATCTCTTAAAGATATGCCTCTTCATGCACAGTTCAGCAACATAGCAGGGAATGATCCCGACAGTATAGCTGACCAGGTCCTCCAATGAAAATCCCGTTCCTATGATGATCCTCAGCAATCTGTTCCGTATCCCCAGCCTGTCGCAAAATCCCCAGAGCTGAAGGAATTCCACTGCGAATGCAAATATCAGGATACATGCCGGCAAAAAGAAAGATGCCTTCGGCTTTTCTGGACTCACCGTTCGGAATAAGGTGTATATCAGGATCACGACAAGGACATCGCCGATATAGTTCCTGACAAAACCATGTGCAACCAATCCTATAAGTATTTCGATACCCAGCAGAAGAAGTGATGCAATTCCGAAGATGATCCTCTTACGCTTCATCATTCACCTCTTCATAAGTTCCCAGTAACTGATTGCACCTGCAGCTGCGACATTGAGAGAATCAACACCGTGGAACATCGGGATCATGACACGGTAATCGCAGGCGTCTATCACCTCTTTCGGAAGACCGTATCCTTCGCTTCCCATCACGACCGCCAGTTTTTCGTTAGCCCTGATCTCATCGCTGTCGACACTTGTCGAATCCCCGGTAAGTGCCATCGCAACAGTCTTAAAGCCGTACGACTGCAGCTGCCTGATAAGGCCTGTCCCTTCAGACTCTTCCTTATCAGCTTTGGTCCAGGGAATCTGAAACACGGTTCCCATGCTCACTCTCGCGGATCGTCTTGTAAGCGGATCTACGGAAGCATATGAAAGAAGTGCCCCGTCCATTCCGAGAGCCGCGGCTGACCTTATAAGTGCACCGACATTGGTGGGATTGACTACATCGAATAAAAGAGTGATGCGCTTTTTATCCCTGCAGAATTCTTCGACCGGTTCTTCAGGCTTTCTCCTAAGCACCATCCACAGACCGCGCACCAGAGTATATCCCGTAAGATTCGTAACTATATCACTCTCTGCGGTATATATCGGCATCGATTCAAGCTTTTCGCGTCCGCAGATTTTTTCGATCGCATCAAAAACGGGACGTACCTCGATCTCAATACGGTTCTTCTCAACCAGCATAGAAAGAGGTTCATATCCCGCTTCAAGCGCACGCAGAATCACATTAGCACTCTCAGCCAGAAATATTCCTATCTCCGGTTCAAAGTACCTGTAAAGCTGTGTCTCCGATACCCTCGAAAACACATCCAGCTCAGGTGCATTTATATCTGTAATCTCAATAAAGTTCATAGTGTGTAATCGGCGTTGACAAGCACTCATTGTGTGCATATACTCAAATCATAATTTGTGCACGCACTGTGTGCCACGCGAAAGGAAAACGATATGAATAATACTAAACAATTAAATATTCGTGTTCTTGATTATTTATCCGATGAGCAGGTAAAAGAACTGCTAAAAGCAGGTTTTACATTCAGTCATAAATCACTTGAAGAATACATCAGTGATAGTGGCAAAGAACTGAATGCAGATCCTGAATTTAACTGGGGCGAAACTGTAGGAAATGAAATATGGTGAAGCAGATAAATCTGCTGTCCATCATCACTTCCAATTCTTTACATCGTCTGCATTTTTAACTAAGAGCGCATCCACTTCTGAAGCTCCGGTAACATAGGGCTTAAGTTTGTCTGCGGTTTTACCGATTCCGCTTCCTCCGGAGGTTGCAAATGCGTATACCTTCTTGCCTATCCAGTCATAGCCCTTGCAGAATGAATTAACTACATTAGGAGCACATCCATACCATATGGGGAATCCGATGTAGACAACATCGTTCAGCACTGAAATATGTAACCAATGTACTCATAATTTCGACCTCCATATATTTAATTATACCCACATAACCGCTCTTTTTTAAACATTTATTTTTGTATATTGACAGGCACTCAATGCGTGCATATACTACAAATTGTAGTTGTGTACACATTGTGTGTTTTTCGGAGGAGAAGAATATGGCAAAGAAATCATATTGTTTTAACATTGAGGGATTGGAAATAGAGATTGAAGCCTCGAGTAAAGAAGAACTTAAGGAAAGACAGACTGCGTTACAGATTCGGGCTATCAGGTATCTCACAGGGCTTAACAGGAAGGAGTTCTGCAGCTGGATTGGAATTCCTTATCGCACCGTTCAGGAGTGGGAACTGGGTGGAAGAACAATGCCTGATTATGTGATGCATCTGATTGCGTACAAAGTCAACGCTGAAAAGAACGCGGGGCATATCTGAAAACATAAGGTTTAAGTTTCCACTATGTTTGATATAAAGTCAGCAAAAATAGAATCATATGTGTCATCAGGCAGGCTTATACGAATTAAACAATCAGATCATGCTTGACTCATTTTGCTGAAAATGTTATTTTGCAATTGTAGATTAATTGACGAGCAGGAAAGGCACCCTGCGCTCCCATTCGGGAACCTGATATGATGGATACGCCGCCCATCCAATTATCTACAACAAAAAAAGCGCTCAAACAGAGCGCTTTTTTGTATCCTTACCACACTTCCCCGTGCTCGCCGTCCAGGGAACTTTCGTCGACTCCGTAGCCGTAGAGGTCCTCGTAAAGCTGCTGGTCATCGGTTCATTCTTCCTGGTTATCATCGAGCATTTCCTGGATATGTTCCATTATCTCTTCTTCGTCAATGTCGCCTGAGCCTTCATCCTCGCCGTCATTATCATCTTCTTCGTCTTCATCGTCCTGTTCGTCATCGCCCTCTTCCTGCTCGTCGTCTTCCTCTTCTTCCTCATCCTCATCGTCGAGGTTACTTCTTTCGAGCAGCTCGTCTATCTCTTCCTTAAGGGTCTGTGCTTCCTTGTCGTGACCGTCAGAGTCATTTTCATGCGCGCATCCGTCCGCGATAAGAACCTCCCTCGCATCCTTCAGCACCTTCTCGACCGTCCTCGCCCCGGCACTCAGATCATCCGTACCCGTGCAATCGTAGAACGCATCCCAGTCATCCTCCGAGATCTGCGCCATCATAGACAGTGCGAGGTTAACCTTGACGGGACATTCCTTCTCATAGGGGATACCGCAATCGATCGACCTCAGGTACGCACTTTCCGCCTCCTCATAATCACCTGCATCGTAATAGCAGTTTCCGAGGTTGTACCAGATCACCCACTCATCCGGGAAAGGAAATCTTGTGAAGAACTCCTCCATCTCGGGATGATAGATCCCCTTTTTAGCCTCGGACACATAATACGCATTCGCTGTCCATCCGATCACGAAAAAGAGCGCGCACAGCAAAGTTGCGAGCCCCGCAAAGAGGATCGTAAGCCATGTAAAGAGAGACACGTAGTGCCTGGTCTTAACCCCCTTCTTATTCCTTTTTCTCTTTTCTGATCTTCCTGCCATGTTTCTTTCTTGCCTTGGCGTTATCCCTTATCCCGATGAACAGCTCGAGCGTAAGCAGCGCCGTAAGATAGGGCACGTATCTGTAATATGTATCTCCGAAATAAGTGTATTCGCTGTTCCGCTCCGTGACGGTCCCGCTGTCTTCCATGATATCTTCAAGGAGTCTTGTATAGTGCGTTGACCTTTCGCGGTGTATATAATCGACTCCGAGATCATCCGCGATCTGTTCGAGATTATCCTCATCGATGCGCGATACACCGATATCCCACGAATTCGAATAGACGGGTAATCCGTAATTGTCCACCATCTCGCCGCCCTTTTCGGTGCCGTATCCGATGACCGCTCCTCCGTCCACAAGGTACCCGAGTGCTTCATAACTGTATGGCGTATCATCAAGGCTCGTATCCTCACCGTCCGAGAAAAAGAAAAGGATAGTCACCCTGTTTTCCTTCCTGTCCGATGAAACGAGAAGACTCTCGATATCATAGTAAGGAACATCCATGCGGCTTCCCGTCGCATAGCTTCTGTTCGGTGTCTTGATGGTCTTGATATATCTGCGTATCGTCTCTACATCCTGGGTAAAGGGAGCCGCGACGGTGGAATCATTCTGAAAAGTAATGAGTGCGAAATTCGCACCGGGGAGTCCTTCCATGATCTCCCTGATATCATCCTGCGCAGCCTTCATCCTCGTTGAGTTCGGACCGTCATCCGCCCACATGCTCATCGTCGTATCAAGCACGAAAAGGACATCAATGTTACTGAGCTTTACATCGGTTCCGTACTCTTCCTTCATGGGCCTTAAGGCGATGATAAGAGCAAGGGCAAGGATTGCCGTCCTTCTTATCAGTGCGAAGGTACTCTTTATTCTGCTTTCCCTGCTCATTATCCAGGCAAACAGCACTATGATCATTGCTGCGGAAAATGCCGCGACGAGAGCAGGCACCGGAAATACCGGATTTAAGTTCCTCATCTTATTTATCCTTCAAAAACAACAGAACAATCGCCGAACCCGCAATGCATATGAGAAGTGCGATCATAAACGGAAGCGGCGTATCGATCCGGATCTCGGTAATGATGTCGTCAACCGCCATCGCTTCATGGGATCTTATGTCCTCAACTATCGAAGAGACCGTCTCATCCTTGCTCTGCACATAGAACTCACCGCCGGTGTTTTCCACCGCAGCCTTCAGGTCAGCTTTGAATCCTTCATAATCCGAATATGTATAATCCGAAAAGTAAGCATCCTCCGTGGGGAAGATTGCAAAGACCGTAACGTCATTCTTCTTGCACAGCTCGCTCGCACCCGCAAGGTCCGGAATCTCCTGCACTCTCGAAGCATCCGCATTGTCCGTCGCGAAAATGATTATCCTCGTTCTCGATTCATCGCCCAGCGAAGGAAAACTGTAAAGAGCGGAGGCAAGTCCCTCTCCAATCAGTGAGCTTCCCCTCTCATGGTTATTGACGAGCGTGCCCGCTTCGATATATGCAAGCCTGTTATCCAGGTCATAATATGCTTCCCACTCTTCATCCGTTTCGAAAGTGATCCAGTCTCCGGGCGGGATCATCTCCTCATATTCCTTCTGAAGGGTGAAGTACTCCTCGAGCTCTTCAAGCCTTGTCACCACGTAGGAATAATCATCGGTAAGAGGTGAAAAGACAACGGACGAAGTGTTGAATATCGTAATGCCGAAGCGGTCTCCCTGGAGCTGTGTCACGACCTCTTCAAGGTAATCGGCAAGCTCATAGTTAAGCTCATAAAGTGAATATGATACGTCCAGGCACAGGATGATATCCCTCTTCTGGACACCGATCTTCATCTTCTCAGTCTTATAGGGTCTTGCGATAAGGAAAAGCGAAGAGACGATCGCACCGATCACAAAGAGTTCATAGAGAAACGAAAGTATCCTTCCGCGCCTGTAAACCCTCCTGAATACCGGAAGCGTGTTGATGAGAGAAGCAGCTCCGGTCCTTGTTCCTCCGGTGTAGTCCTTCCTTCCCGGTGCGGGAATGACATGAAGAATAAACACTGCCACAAAAAGCAGCGGTATCCCAAACCTTATGATCTCAGGATGCATCATTTCCATCTCTTCACCACATTCTTGGCATGTTCGGCATCACCCATAAAATCAGCCTTGGTCTTCATAGCAAATTCGGGAGCATACCATTTCGCTATCAGTTCGGAAAGGCGCGTATCCTCCGACTGCTGAAGCTCCGAAAGGGTATGGGTGGTAACGTCCTTACCCGTTATCTCCGATACAAAATTTCTCATGATAGTGCTCATGCTCTGATAGCTTTCGCGGATATCGGTCCTGCCGTGAGCAAGATCGTCCTTGCACTTATCTATCTGCATGAGCGTACGGTTTCTTGTGTACTCAATGGGAGGCTTCCTCTCAGCCTTGGGGACTTTCACCTTCTTGGCCCTGCGCCTGAGTCTGTACCTGAAAAGCGTCACAAAGAAGCCCACGGAGATAGCGAAAATAATACCTCCGAGGATCAGCCAGACGATACTCATCATCAGTTCCGGTTGCATGTTAACCGTAAATTCCACTGCGACCTCTTTCGAACATGTTAATTACACTGTCCACTACATCGGACATTTTGCTTATGCGTTCAAATACGATGCGGTTTCTGAGAGCACCGAGCTTAAAGCTGTCCAGGATCTCACTTCTTTCAAGCTCTTCCGCTTTCCGCAAAGTTCTGCTTCCCGTCATGAATCCGTCGATATAATTTCCCCCTACACGGTCGTAAACCCTTCTTCCCGTAACCTTCGCATCATCTATGCAGATGAAGTAGACGTCATTCTTATCCGTCATGCGCAGAAGCGTTTCATTCTCGACAGTCTTAAGACCGGGCAGATCCGTGATGACAAAGATGATCATGTGGCGTGTAACGAATGCACGCAGTGAATCCATGATAAGGGAATTCATGTCGGCTTCGGGCTCTTCAAATATAGCTTCCCCGTATGTGTGGAGGAGCTTTTCAACGCTTGTTCCGCCCGACATGAACGGAGTGTAAACCTGACCCTTTCTTCCCGAGCACGCAAAACCGACATCCGCGCCCTGCCTGCCGAGGAGGTAATCAAGTACTCCCGTCGTCATCAGCGCGATGTCTGCCTTGTGATCGCCTTTCGGAGTATCGGCGTCCATCTTGGGACCGGTATCCCCGATGATCAGTACACTGTGTTTTTTCTCTGCGATATATCTTCTGACCAGAATAGAATCGGTCCTGGAAGAGCACTTCCAGTCGATCGATGTGATATCGTCACCGGGTGTGTAATCCTTGAGATCATGGAACTCAAGGCTCTTACCCATGTAAAGCGAACTGTAACCGCCGTCAAGAATATTGGTAGTCTTGCGGGAGGTGTACAGGACCGCATCTTTGCTTATACCGACCAGATAATCGTAATCAATTTCCATTAGGGTGCCTTTAATGCTCCTGTGATTCCGTCAATTATCATTTCAACCGTTACCTTGTCGGCAATAGCGGAATAGTTGAGTGCAATGCGGTGGCGGAGAACGGATCTCGCCATTACCTTGACATCATCGGGTACGACATAGGTTCTTCCGTTAAGAAGAGCCGTTGCCTTTGCGGTCTTGAGGAATGCGATGGATGCTCTCGGGCTTGCTCCCATCTTCACGTAGCTTGCGGTCTTCTCACCGAGAAGCCTTGCAGGTCCTCTTGTTGCGGTAACGATCGCGGAGATATACCACTTGATGCTCTCGTCCGCATAAACCTTGTCGGTTATATCCTGAAGTCTGTCGATGTCCTTGATGGTCATGACAGCGGGCTTTTTCGTAAAGGAATGATTCTCTATCCTGTTGAGGATCTCAACCTCATCGGCAGCTATGGGATAGGTGATGACCTCCTTGATCATAAAACGGTCGGTCTGCGCTTCCGAAAGAGGATATGTTCCCTCCTGCTCGATCGGGTTCTGGGTTGCGATGACTATGAATACGTCCTCGGGCATCTTGTAGGATTTGGTTCCTATCGTTACCTGATGCTCCTGCATGGCTTCGAGCATTGCCGACTGGGTTTTCGCAGAGGATCTGTTGACCTCATCGAGAAGAACAAAGTTGGCAAATACGGGTCCGAGGACCGTATCGAATTTGGAAGTTTCCCTGTTATAAACCTGTGTTCCTATGATATCTCCGGGAAGAAGGTCCGGAGTGCACTGGATCCTCGAAAACTGTCCGTCCACTGCTTCGGCGATAGCCTTAGCCGCAGTTGTCTTAGCAAGTCCTGGAACCGACTCTATCAGAACGTGGCCGTCCGCAAGGATAGCCGTAAGAAGTGATGTCTCAAGGTTCTTCTGCCCAACGACGACAGTTTCGAAGTAATTCGCCAGCTTTCCGATCATCTCGCGGCTGTATTCAAATTCTTCCTTAGTTACCTTCGACTGGTTAGTATCGTAAGCCATTCTCTTTCCCTTTCAGAAATAAATATTTGACCGACAGGCCAACATTAATATTTTACCACAAAACAGCCTGTTTTTGGACAATACATCCCCATACAATGTATAAGACGCAGGTCAGGGGGCCTGCGTCACAAAATAATGCATTATTCAAGCTTTTGGTTAAATCCCGTCTTATCTGCGCTGCTGTAACCGGCATTTTCATAAAATCTCAGTGTTTCGGGCCTTTTCGAGCCTGTCATCAGCATGATCTTGTAGCAGTTTTCCCGCTTTGCTATCTCTCTGGCATAGTTAAGGCAGTCCGTGGCATAACCCTTACCGCGATAGTCCGCATGCGTGACCACATATTCGACCAGTGCAAACGGCCTTACATTATGAGTGAGATTCGGAATAATAATGCACGAACAGGATGAGACAATCTTCCCGTCAACTTCCTTAACAATGATGTGATAATCCGGATTGGAGATCATCTTGTCCCACATCTTCGTCAGTTTATCATCATGCTCCGGAACGGAGGTCTCATGCAGATGCAGGTACAGCTCCAGCATCCCGTCCAGATCTTCGTAAACAGCTTCCCTTATCATGACTTATACCCCATCTCTCTTATTTAAACCTCCCGGTCTCAGATGATCCTATACATTTCCGCCTTTTTGAAAGCTATATGAAGGATGACCGCACCGACAACATCTAGTACAAAGAAAAAGGAAAACACCACTCCCAGAACAAAGAGCTTCTTGGGACATCCCCTGTATAATCTCAGCTCGATCAGGGTAAAGACAACATCGGGAAGACTTGTCATAAGGACAACAAGATAAGTCAGGAATACTCCTATCAGCACAACAAACGGAGTTGCCGCTATCAGGAAGGGATTAAGTGTCCCCAGGAAAAAGAATGCCCAGAAAAGGAAATTCAGGATGAAGAACGGTATCATAATGAACTTGAGCACCATGGAAAAGACCGTTGCCGGTGCTTCCCTCCTGACTCCTGCCACGATTGCAAGTATGAAGCCTATTATCCCAAATAAACAGGCGAACATTATGCAGGCAAGAACAAAAGCGGGACTTATATTCGTACCCGATTCTCCCCTCAGCACAAACCTCAGAGGAAGCAGCACGCCTATCTGAAGTGCATACATTGAAAGCACACCCAAAAGTATAAAAATTTTAGATGCGGTTATAATCGATCTCTTCATAGTTTATCAGAAATTGTTACCGTTCCATCCCCAGTCGGATGTAGCGGTATATTTAACATAGATATGATCGGCAGCAATTCCCAGAACATCACCGAAGATCTTCGTCATCTCTGCGGTGAGTTTAGAAAAAGCACTGCTGTCAGTGGAACCGTATACACTCACCTCAATGAATGCAACAGGCTGGCTGTTATCTCCCCTGAAATAAAGATGATATTCATCTTCAAATCCGGTCATAAGCCAGCTCTCGCTCTTTCCGGGGATCAGGGCAATAGCTTCCCCAAGTCTGGACTTAAGTTCCATCTCCTGCTCTTCTGTGATCTTGACGCTTACTTTTGAATTGATAAAAGGCATGGTATGTTCCTCCTACTTGCACAACAAATTTGTTCAAAATTATAAAAAAAACGATCAGACTGCATATTCTTGTAGGAAATCCGCTTCATTAAGCTCACACAACTCTATATCACGTCCCGAAAACTTATACTTCAGCAATTCGCTGATTCGATCATCACAGGTGATAAAAAACAATTGTTCAATTGTGTTGTTTGACGACATTTGATATTTTAATAAATCCATAAATGCAAGCATATTTACATCATCCATACATGAAGTGAGATCGTCGATAAAGTATATTTTGACTTTTTCATTATCATTTCGTGCGGTAATTCCGGCAAAAAAATGAGCCAACATAAGAACAGATATTTGACCGTTGCTGAACAGATTTACTATATTTTTATTCATATCATCGACTAGCGAAATTCCTTCATTCACTTGAACAAGCCTGATGCCTTCGCTAGAATTAAATCTACTAAGCTTATTATAATATTTTGTCAGTGCAGGCCCAACCTTCTCATACTCATCTCTGATTAATTCTTCAACAATATTATGAATTTCCTTAGATCTATTATCAGCAATAATTTTCAGATTATTCAACTCTGAAATTTGCATCTCCAATTTTTGATTTGCATTAATATCGTTTTCAATCTTCTTTTCTAGATTTATAACAGTTTGATTTGCCAGTATGCTATCGATAGCATTAAGTTTTGACACAAAAATATTATAAGAAAAATCAAAAATATCATACGATTTATTACATAAATTGCTGACTTTAGCATAGGTTTGTTGGATTGTTTCATCACCATATTCATACCTTAAAACTTTAAGTATATTGCGATATTCATTTTCTAAAGAATTAACGCTGTTTTCATCCAATAGTTTATTCTTAATTTGATCCAGCAAACTATTTGCCAATGCAGAGTTCATCTCTTCAACATTTTCGATGATTTTATTTTTTATCAAAAAACGAATTCTCTCAAAATATGGCTTTAATTCTGAATAAATCATATTCAATTCATTACATTGCGACAAAAGGATCATTTTTTCTTTATCAACAACACATTTCGCCCGTCGAATCAGTTCCTCATATAAAGAATCGATTTCTTCTTGTAATTCATTTATCTTAAGTTCCTTCTCTTTAACAACCCCATAATTGCTTTCTATAAATAGATCAGCCTCATGGAGAATATCCGAATCCGGAGCTTTTGCGAATAATTCAGATCCGCAAACGGGGCATTTAGCATACTCAGAATTAATAGTTTTATTATCACGATATTCCAACAATAATTGCTTATTGGCGGAAAGATATGATAGCATTTGGATTACTTTATTATTCTGTGTAAGATTACTAATATCAGATTTTAATGATTCAATTTCTTTGCCTAATAAAATAATTATTTCTTTTTTATTCTCAAGAAATGCTCTTGAAAAGTCTTCATTTTCCAAGGCAACGATAATGTCACTGTCCTTGAAAATCGTCTCTTTTGTAAGTGACAACTTAACTAATTCGTCATACTTGTTTTCTAATTTTGTGATCGTGTTTTTGTTATTATACAATCCAGCCTCTAACGCCTTTTTAATTGAATTATCACAATTAATTAAATACGGCATCACTTCAGCAACTGCATGTTGTTGAGCTTGCAATGTGATGTTGTTTATCAATTTTTCAAGGATTTTTTTTGTAGCGGAATATCCATATTTTTTCAACTCTGATCTTTGATTTTCTAAAGCCTCGGTATTCAAATTTACAATATCCAATTTTTCATTTGGGAAATAAATGATATTAGGATAAGGCACCGGCTGTGCCTCTGTTCGAGCCTGCTCTAATTGAGTTTTCTTCTCTTCAATATCTAAAGCATCGATTTTTTGATCATTTTTTTCTACAATATACCTATCAACATCTTCAGCAAATATTTCAAGGTTTTTTGCTATTTGATAATACTGATCATAATTCGTAATAAATTCACCAAATAAATCCTTTAATTCTTTACGTTTTTTGTTCTGTACATTTAATGACTTCTGGACATCACAAAAATGATAGTTATAAAAACTATTTCCAATACTATTTCTTTGTATAAATAACTCCGCTTTACATCCTTTACGCAATCTAATGAGAAAATGCAATCAGAGCATTTCTCAGTTTTCTCCCAATCGCCTTCATCTATTCCAATGCATTTCATACATTCAATATAAAAACTATCATCACCCAAATTTACTATTGAAGATTTTTCTATAACGTTCCTTGTATAATAATTGTAATAGTTTTTTCCAGCAATCATCGCGCTATTATCAAAATACCATTTTTCCGGTTTTTGATTTACATTTATCATTCTAGAAATGATTTTGCGTTTGTCAC
>JAFWUY010000009.1 GCA_017524035.1 Lachnospiraceae bacterium
CTCGAAAAGGAAGGAAAGCTTCCTGCAGCGGTCATCGCGTGTGTCGGAGGCGGATCAAATGCGATCGGTGCTTTCTATAATTTCATAAATGATAAGGACGTTAAGCTCATCGGATGTGAGGCAGGCGGAAAGGGCGTTGATACTCCCGAAACCGCAGCGACCATCGCGACAGGAACACTCGGAATATTCCACGGTATGAAGTCTCTCTTTTGCCAGAATGAATACGGCCAGATCGCACCCGTTTATTCCATCTCGGCAGGACTTGATTATCCCGGCATAGGACCCGAGCATGCATACCTTCATTCCATCGGAAGGGCACAGTATGTTCCCGTAACAGATGAGGAAGCGGTGCAGGCATTCGAATACCTTTCGAGAACCGAGGGAATCATTCCTGCGATTGAAAGCTCACATGCAATTGCCCATACTATGAAGATAGCAAAGGATTTTTCAAAGGATCAGAGCATCATCATCAATGTCTCGGGAAGAGGCGATAAGGATGTTGCGGCTATAGCAAGATACAGGGGGGTTGATCTTCATGACTGACAAGATAAGAGCCTCTTTTGAAAAGAATAAGAACGGCAAAGCCTTTATCGGATTTATCACGGCCGGTGATCCGGGTATCGACAGCACTTATGAGTTTGTTCTCAAGATGGCCGAAGCCGGATGTGATATCATTGAGATCGGTATTCCTTTTTCGGATCCGGTTGCGGAAGGTGCGGTCATTCAGAATGCGAGTGTAAGGGCACTTCAGGCAGGAACCGATACGGATATGGTATTTGATATGGTTTCTAAGGTTCGTGAAAAGAGTGATGTTACGCTCTGCTTTATGACCTATGCCAATCTTATATTCCATTACGGATATGACAAGTTCTTCTCAAAGTGTAAGGAGCTCGGAGTTAGCGGAGTCATCGTTCCCGATATGCCTTACGAAGAGAAGGAGGAGCTTGAATCCGTTTCCCTTAAGTATGGTGTTAATTACATTTCCATGGTTTCTCCGACATCCGAGGACCGTGTAAAGATGATCTGTTCCGATGCAAAGGGATTCATCTATGTCGTAAGTTCAATGGGAGTTACCGGTGTAAGAAACAATATCAGTACAGATCTTGCTCCGATAATCGGACATATACGTGAGGTTTCGGATGTTCCCTGTGCGATCGGTTTCGGCATCTCAAATCCTGAACAGGCTAAGGCCATGGCTTCCATATCCGACGGTGCGATAGTCGGATCGGCAATCGTAAAGATAGTAGAGAAGTACGGAAAAGAAGCCGGTCCTTATATCTATGACTTTGTAAAATCCATGAAAGATGCGGTTCTTGAAGCATAAAAATGTTACATTACACCGAATATTATCAGACTTATGATGAGGATTCCAAAACCCGGAGTGAGCCAATGATAATTAATTATTTATAACTGTTATGCGGGACGTTCCGATCATGGAACGTCCTGTTTTTTTTGCCTTGATTTTTGATCATATATGTTGTATACATAAATACATGGGTACAGATTGATATAAATAACTGTATCGGAGGGTGTTATGTACGAAGAGAAAGACAAAATAGAAATGCCGGATCTGCTGGATATGGATGAGATCAAGCCCGATGTGGATATGCTTATCTCTGAACTTCATCATGTTCCGAAGATAGATAATAATCTTTACGTAGAATATGACGTAAAGCGTGGTCTTCGTGACTCAAACGGTAAGGGTGTTCTTACCGGTCTTACCGAGGTTTCGGACGTTGTTGCTTTCGACATCATTGACGGTGACAAGGTTCCCTGTGACGGAAGACTCTATTATCAGGGCATCAATGTCATGGATATTGTCAACAATCTCGGCGGAAGGATCCATGGCTTTGAGGAGGTTTCATTCCTTCTTCTGTTCGGGCATCTTCCCACCAGAAAAGAGCTTGATGCTTATCTTCACGTTTCAAGCTCATTGCAGGAGCTCGGTGCAAGATTCGTCCGTGACGTTGTCATGAAGGCATCCAACGGAAATATCATGAATGCGCTTCAGAGATGCGTCCTTACACTCTATACATACGATCCCAGACCGGACGATATATCTTCCGAGAACGTTCTCAGACAGTCGCTCGAGCTGATCAATAAGCTGCCTCTGATCGCAGTATATTCATATCATTCTTATATGCACTTCAGAAAGGATGATGCGCTTATTATCAGGAACCCCAAGAAGGAGCTGTCTCTTTCTGAGAACATTCTTCAGATGTTAAGGCCTGACGGACATTATACAGAGCTTGAGGCCAAGGTTCTCGATATAGCCCTTATTGTACATGCCGATCACGGCGGCGGTAACAACTCCACATTCACCACTCACGTTGTTACTTCTTCCGGAACCGATACATATTCTTCAACCGCAGCATCCATCGGATCCCTCAAGGGCCCCAAGCACGGCGGCGCAAATCTTAAGGTTCAGGAGATGTTCCGTAACCTCAAGGAGAATATCGTAAATATCGAGAATGAGGCAGAGATTGAAGCTTACCTCAAGAAGATCCTCGATAAGAAGGCATTTGACGGTGCCGGACTTATATACGGTATCGGACATGCGGTCTACACACTTTCGGATCCCAGAGAGGTTCTTCTCAAGGAATATGCAAGAACACTTGCCGTTGAAAAGGGTCTTGTCGATGAGTTTGAATTCTATGACAGGGTTGAGAGGATCGCCAAGAAGCTCATCACCGAGAACAAAGGCATTCTTAAGCCCGTATGTGCTAACGTAGACTTTTACAGCGGACTTGTTTACAGCATGCTCGGAATCCCCGAGGAGCTCTACACACCGCTCTTTGCCATTGCACGTATGTCCGGCTGGAGCGCCCACCGTCTCGAGGAAATCGTAAACGGAGGCAAGATCGTTCGTCCCGCATTTAAATATGTCGGTGAACACACTGCATATAAGCCGATTGAAGACAGATGATTTTATAACTTAAGCTCCTGTGTCATATATTACATAAGCACACTCTGGAGCACGGCCGGCACTTAGTGAGAACAAGCTTTAGCGCAGTTCGAACTTAGTACCGCTGCCAGTGCGACGGAAGCGAAAGCGGGTGTGCGTTGTAATATATGACATAGGAGCCTTTTTTATTATTATCTATTCATATTTTCATTAATATGTACTAAAATAATTCATTATGACTAAACAGGAATTCAGAGACTTTGTTAAGGACAGAATAGTATATCTTGACGGCGCCACAGGTACCAATCTGGCGAAAGCCGGTATGCCCGGAGGCGTCTGTACCGAAAAGTGGGTATCGGAGAATCCTGATGCCATGCTGGACCTGCAGAGAAGGTTTGTTTCCGCAGGCTCCGATATTCTTTATGCTCCAACATTTACCGCGAATTCCATTAAGCTTGCAGAATATGGACTTGAGAATGAACAGGAAGAGCTGATAAAGACACTTGTCGGAATCTCCAGACAAGTTGCGGACGAGTGCAGGGACAGAAAGGTGCTTGTGGCCGGCGATATCACCATGACCGGACGTCAGCTTAAGCCCATGGGCAATCTCGAACTTGAAGACCTTATTGATGTTTATAAACAGCAGATCAGGCTGCTCGAAAAATACGGATGCGATATACTCGTTGTCGAGACAATGATGAGCCTTGCCGAGATAAGGGCTGCTCTGATTGCCGCCAAGGAGATAACGGATCTTCCGGTGATAGTCACACTAACCTTCGAGGCTAACGGAAGAACACTTTTCGGAACCGATGCCATCACCGGCGCTGTTGTCTGTGAAAGTCTCGGTGCCGATGCAATCGGTGTCAACTGTTCAACCGGCCCGGCTCAGATGGTTTCGATCGTATCCGATATGGCTGCAAATACAAGGATACCCATCATTGCCAAGCCCAATGCCGGTCTTCCCGAGCTTGATGAGAACAATAAGACAGTATATAAGATGGATGCCGGTACATTTGCATCCGAGATGGAGGTTCTTGTAGATGCCGGCGCTCAGATCATCGGCGGATGCTGCGGAACAACCCCCGAGTTTATTGAGGCTGTAAATAAGAAATTCGGACGAGGCCCCGTACGCAGGATGGCGTTCAGACAGGATGGGATCAGATATCTTTCAAGTGAAAGAAAGACTCTTTCTTTCGGACTCGACGGAAGATTCATCATTGTAGGTGAGCGTATCAATCCTACCGGAAAGAAGGCACTGCAGGCAGAACTTCGTGAAGGCAACACGGACCGTATATTACAGTTTGCTGCCGAACAGGAAGAAAACGGTGCCGGTGTACTTGATATAAACGTAGGTATGGGCGGTATCGACGAGGGAGCCATGATGCTCCGCGTAATTGATGAAGTGACCCAGGCAACAAGCCTTCCTTTGTGCCTTGATTCAAGTTCGCCCGAGATACTTGAAGCAGCTCTCAGGCATTATCCCGGAAGAGCGCTTGTCAACTCGGTGTCACTTGAACCTGCCAAGTTTGAAAGATTGCTTCCTACGGTTGCCAAATACGGAGCTGTATTTATTCTTTTGCCTCTGTCTGAAAAAGGACTTCCCAAGGATCTGGGTGAAAAGAAAGAGATCATTGATATTATATATAATCGTGCCGTTGAGCTCGGACTTACCAGGGATAATATCGTTGTCGACGGACTTGTTCAGACTGTCGGAGCCGACCAGAGTCAGGGTGTGAAAACGCTTGAGACGATCAGGTATGCCCATGACAACGGTTTTGCAACCATTACGGGACTTTCAAATATTTCATTCGGGCTTCCGGAAAGAAGCTACGTAAATTCAGCGTTTCTTACACTTGCGATT
The DNA here is from genome assembly GCA_017524035.1 of Lachnospiraceae bacterium. Lineage (GTDB taxonomy): Bacteria > Bacillota > Clostridia > Lachnospirales > Lachnospiraceae > AC2028. The sequence goes on from JAFWUY010000009.1 coordinate 4,767, forward strand.
GCCAACGGTCTTACGATGGCAATCTCGAATCCCGGGCAGGAGCTACTTGTTGCCGCAGCAAGGGCCACGGATCTGCTTCTCAATAAACCCGGGAGTGATATTGCATATATCGAAACAGCGGGAAGGCTTAAGGAAGCCAGGGAAGCAAAGGAAGAACTCTTAAAGGCCGCAGCATCGACCGGATCCGATCCGGGCGCCGTATTCCAAAAGTCTTCCGGCGACGAAACGCTTGATAAGGTTCCGGAAAGTCTAAGGGATATATATAAAGCTGTGGTCGGCGGAAACAGAAATGCCGCGCCTGCTGCCGCTAAAGCCGCTCTCGAAAAAGGAGAAAAGGCATCCGGCATTCTTAATGACTGTCTTATACCCGCTATCAATCAGGTCGGTACATTCTTTAATTCCGGAAAATATTTCCTGCCACAGCTGATCTCGTCTGCGGAGAGTATGAAGAGTGCGATCGCGGTGATCGAGCCCGAACTAAAGGGCAGCGGTTCATCGGAAGATGCTCCCTCTGTTGTCATAGCTACCGTCGAAGGTGATATCCATGACATAGGAAAGAACCTTGTCGCTATGATGCTTGGTAATTACGGATTCAACGTTATCGATATGGGCAAGGACATCAAGGCTGAAGACATTGTTGCCAAGGCGGAAGAGACAGGTTCGAAGATAATCTGCCTGTCCGCACTGATGACAACCACCATGATCCATATGAAGGAATCCATTGAACTGATAAAGCAGAAAGGCCTTGATATCAAGGTGATGGTCGGAGGAGCCTGTGTTACAGAAGAGTATGCACAGGAGATCGGAGCCGACGGTTACTCCAAGGATGCTGCAGAAGCCGTGAAGGTGGCCAAAGCTCTTCTCGGAATTTCCGAATAGTTTCAAAATTGTTTTGGAGGTGATGCCCCATGATAGGTGCAGATGCTATTGTTAAATGTCTTGAACTCGAAGGAGTAAAGAACGTATACGGTTATCCGGGCGTGGCAATATGTCCTTTTTATAACAGTATACTTGATTCGGATATCAGAACCATTCTGGTGCGCACCGAACAGAATGCCGCTCATATGGCAAGCGGTGAAGCACGTATTTCGGGAAAGCCCGGTGTGTGTGCCGTAACAAGCGGCCCGGGTGCAACCAATGTCATTACGGGTATTGCGACCGCATTTGCCGATTCGATCCCCATGATCATCATCACGGGACAGGTTAATTCGGAACTTCTCGGATCCGATGTTTTCCAGGAAGCCGATATCACCGGTGCTGTGGAATCATTCGTAAAGTATTCATACCTTGTTAAGGATGCCCAGGATATTCCCAGGATAATGAAGGAAGCATTCTATATCGCTTCCACCGGAAGAAAAGGACCCGTTCTCATCGATGTGCCCATCGATATCCAGAACCAGGCTCTGAAGAATTTCCATTATCCCGATGAGGTTAACCTCAGAACATACAAGCCCACCTTTAAAGGAAATGCGGCTCAGATAAAGAAGGTCATCAAGGAACTCAAGTCTGCCAAGAAGCCCATTATCTGTGCCGGCGGCGGTGTTTTTCTTGCCAATGCCGATGACGAACTTCAGAAATTTGCCGAAGAGAAGAATATTCCCGTTGTCTCGACAATGATGGGTATCGGAGTCCTTCCCACCGCTCATCCCCTTTATTTCGGAATGGTCGGTAATAACGGCAAGCCATATGCGAACAAGGCAATGAACGATGCGGATGTCATCATCATGATCGGTGCCCGTGTCGCAGACCGTGCCGTAAACAGACCCGAGCTTATCAGTAACGGTAACAAGACGCTTATCCATATGGATGTCGATCCTGCGGAGATAGGCAAGAATGCTCTTTCCACAATTCCTCTTGTCGGAGATGCCGAGGCAATACTCGAAGAGCTTACCGCATCAGACATCGACGGAGATTACAGTGCCTGGGTTAAGGAACTTACTTCGGCCAAGAAAGCTTTTAAACCAAACAGAAAGCCTTCTGATAAATTTGTGGATCCCGCTGAATTCGTTAAGCAGCTCACCACAGATATGATAGACGGAAGCATCTACGTTGCCGATGTCGGACAGAACCAGATCTGGTCCTGTGCAAATATCGTTATCGGAAAAGGAAGAATGCTCACCAGCGGCGGTATGGGAACAATGGGTTATGCGATCCCTGCGGCACTCGGAGCCAAGATTGCGGCTCCCAAGCGTCAGACTGTAGCTGTCTGCGGAGATGGCGGATTCCAGATGTCCATGTGTGAACTGGCAACCTTCGTTCAGCATAAAGTTCAGGCCAAGATAGTCGTTCTCAGGAACGGGTATCTGGGAATGGTACGTGAATATCAGCATTATACCTATGAAGATTCGTATTCGATGGTCAAGCTTGACGGCGATCCCGATCTTGAGCATATCGCCAAGGCATACGGTTTTGATTATCTCAGGCTCGAAAATATGAAGGATTCAAAAGCTGTCATCAGGAAATTCCTTAATGACAAACAGAATGTTCTCCTTGAATGCATTGTCGATCCCAAGGATGTTGTAAAACCTGAGTAACGATTCACATATTTATATATAACTGATTTAATGCCGCATGGCCGGCGAAGAAGAGGCATATATGAAAGATAAAAGAATTTATTCGGTAAATGTTGAAAACAGAGCCGGTGTCCTCAGTAAAGTGAGCGGTCTCTTTTCGCGCAGAAATTTCAATATCGATTCACTTGCCGTTGGGGAGACCGACGATCCGACCGTATCTTCCATGACGATCGTTTCATCCGGAGATGAGAGAACTCTTGAGCAGATAGAAAAGCAGCTCAATAAAAAGCTTGATGTCATCAAGGTTAAAACCTTCTCTGAGTCCCAGTGTGTTTCCAGGGAACTTATGCTCATGAAGGTCAAGTACAACAAGAATAACCGTCAGGAGATCATGGAGATCTGTGATGTGATGAAAGCAGAGATAGTAGACCTCAGTCTTCATTTTATGATGATCCAGATCTGTGCTTCTCCCGAGCGTATCAAGCTCCTTCTTGAGATGTTCAAGAGCGTGTCCATCGTAGAAGTTGCGCGTACCGGAACTCTTGCACTCGCCAAATGCTCGGAGAATGAGACTAACTGAGCTTTGTTATTCACTCAAATGAAATATCATTTACTTAGAAAAATCATTATATTGATCGCATCTCCGATCATCGGATTCATCCTGCTTTTGCTGGTACATCTGTTACCGACGGGCAGGATGTTTGAACATGTTTACTGGTCTTTGGATATCATTGTTCCCGAATTTCAGGACGAAACTGTTGTTAACGGATACAGAGCTACGCTCACCGGAAATTTTACCGATTGCATAATGCTTCTGCATGCCATATACGATCATCCGGGTCATTCCGATATCGAACAGTCCCTGATGATGTACAGGCCCGAATTTCTTAATGACCCTTCGGATCCAGACGGATGGCAGCCCGGTAATTCACTTGTGGATTATGTTGTAAATCACAATGTCAACAGGGAGGTTACCTACGGAAGATACTGGCATGGTTATCTGATCTTTTTAAAGCCGTTGCTCATGATAACAAGCTTGGGATCTGTCAGAATGTTTTTCGCCGCATTTCAGCTTGTGCTTTTATGCCTTATTCTGATCGAGCTTACAGCTAAAGGATTGATAAGAGAAGCTTGGGCATTTTTGATCTCTGTGCCTTTTCTTTTTTATTTCAGCACTTTTGCTTCGCTTTCCCTGAGCGTTTGCTATTTTCTGATGATATTTGCGCTTTATGTGCTTATAAAGTTCTGGGACAGGATAGAAGAAAAGAAGCTTTTTATTGAGGTGTTTTTGCTATTCGGTATTTTGACCTCATACTTTGATTTTCTGACTTATCCCCTGGTAACTCTCGGATATCCTCTTGTTTTCTTTGCCTGCAAAAGGATCGCTTGTCCCGCTTCCGGTGAAAAGAAGGGCTCACTTTTCCTGAGCGTAATATCAAACAGCATCGCATGGACCTTAGGATATGGTTTTATGTGGATCTCCAAATGGTTCATAGGCAGGATATTCGGCTGCAGGGATCTTATCGGAAATGCTGTTTCAACAGTCGGCACAAGACTTCAGAGTGCCGAGAGCATGAACCGTTTCGCCGGATTTTTCAGGGTGATATCCCTCAATCTGAAGCCTTACCTTAATTGGGGATTTTTCATTTATATTGTTATCATCGTTGCGGCGGTATCCGTTATTTCGATAATGAACAATAAATCAAGCCATTTACCTATGATCTTATCCGATAAGTTCAAAAACGCATGGGTATTACTGTTTATTGCAGCATATCCGTTTGTCTGGTTCATTGCGCTTGAGAACCATTCCGAGCAGCACTGGATATATACATGCAGGATCCTGGCCGTTACGGTTTACGCTTTATCGGCTTTTGCGTTCGGTGTAAGCGGAAACCGTGAGAAAAACTAAAGTTTTTAGGGCATATAAAGTTGACATTACTATAGTAAAGCGGTAAAGTATTTAAAGTTACGGTTTTACATAATTTTTGAAGGAAAAAAATATGCAGAAAGTAGTTCTTCAGCTTCTTGCTGACAACAATTCGGGAGTTCTGAGCAGGATCTCCGGTCTTTTTTCCAGAAGAGGATATAATATTGAGAGCATCACCGCCGGAGTTACCGCGGATCCTAAGTATTCCAGGATCACCATAGTAACCTGCGGAGATGAAGAAATAATCGAGCAGATTGAAAAGCAGGTCGCAAAGCTTGAGGATGTAAGGGATGTCAAAGAGCTTCCAGGTGATTCATCCGTTCACAGGGAGCTTTGCCTTGTAAAGGTACGTGCCGCTCCTTCTGAAAGAGAGAATATGGTTTCTCTTGCAGGCATATTCAGGGGAAGCATTATCGATGTGGGTCCCGATTCCGTCATCATCGAGATAACCGGTACCACTTCCAAGGTAGATGCATTTATCAACCTTCTCGACGGACATGAGATCCTCGAGGTTGCCCGTACCGGAATTGCGGGACTTTCAAGAGGTTCCGAGAATGTCACTTATCTGCCCTAACGCAGTTTAAGATAAAGCCAATTAATCAACGGAGGTATTATTTTATGGCTAACAAGATTTTTTACCAGGAAGATTGTAACCTTTCCCTTCTCGAGGGCAAGACCATTGCCATTATCGGATACGGCAGCCAGGGTCATGCTCACGCTCTTAACCTTAAGGAGTCCGGATGCAAGGTCATTATCGGTCTTTATGAAGGTTCCAAGAGCTGGAACAGAGCAGTAGAGCAGGGTTTTGAAGTCTTTACCGCAGCTGAAGCTGCCAAGAAGGCTGATATTATCATGATCCTCATTAATGACGAGCTTCAGGCTGATATGTACAAGAAGGACATCGCTCCCAATCTTGCTCCCGGAAATATGCTCATGTTCGCACACGGCTTCAACATTCACTTCGGATGCATCAAGCCTCCCGCAGATGTTGACGTAACCATGATCGCTCCCAAGGCTCCCGGACACACCGTAAGAAGTGAGTACCAGGCAGGAAAGGGAACTCCTTGTCTCATCGCTGTATATCAGGATGCTACCGGCAAGGCATGGGATATGGCTAAGGCTTACGGACTCGGAATCGGCGGAGCTCGTGCAGGACTTCTTGAGACCACCTTCAGAACCGAGACCGAGACTGACCTCTTCGGTGAGCAGGCTGTTCTTTGCGGCGGCGTTTGCGC